>JAZUKX010000039.1:0-15917 GCA_045643505.1 Candidatus Absconditabacterales bacterium
AGCAAATATTTCCAATAAATGTGTCCAAAAATATGTCCACTGATATATAAAGACTTCTCATAACCTTCCACCAATAATCACTCACAACACTAAAGCTACCAACAAATCTTCCAACCGCAAATCCAATATTTTTTGCAATCAATCAAAATTTTTAAAAAATTTTCTTTTTCAAACCCATTTCAAAAATAAATAAGTAATCAAAAATCATATCAAATAAAATATTCAATACCAATAAACATGAAAGTTTCAAATAGAAAAAGCAATCATTTTTTTACAATTATATAAATTATATATTATATGTATTAATATAAAAAAAATATTCAATTATTTTTTTAAATTATCTATCTAGATAAATTAGAAATAATATCGTATTTATTTTCCAAAAAATAAGAATATTTCATTTGTAAAATTTCATAATAATACTGTAATTGTTCTATTATTTTATTATAAGCATTATAACGAATCCTAGATTCTGAAGCACATTTATCATACTCTAATGATTGTTGCAAATATTGCTCCATATCCTTCGCTTTAAAATCTTTTAATGATAAAGAATAACTTTTATCACTCAATACTTTTGACTCATCACAACTAATTTTTGTTTGAGCTAACACATTCATTTTTTGATCCAACAAATCTACAGCTGAAGATCATTTTACAATCAAAGCATGTAAATTATTCAATGTGTAATTTAAAGCTTCCTCTAAATTTATTGAAGATTTCAAATAATTTACAATATCCAAATCAGCATACTGATTCATTTCAGTCAATAAATTAGTATAAAACAAGAATTCTCACTGTGTCTGATCTCATTCTCACAATTCTACATGCATATCTATAATTAAGCTAACTGGTCCATAATATTTTATCAATTCTACTTCAGACAAATTTAAAGAATCCGACATCACCATCGGTACAAAGAGCAAAAAAGATACTATCAATACAAAGATTTTTTTCATTTTAAAATAAATAGGAATAATTATAAAGCATCCATAATACTAACCATTGGCAAATAAATAGCAGCCACAATTGATCAGATTAATCAAGCTAAGACACACATCATCAATGGGGACAACATATCCATCAAAGCATCCATTTTTTCTGAAAAAGAATTTTTGTAAAATGTTGCTATTCTTCATAATACTTCAGAAATTGCTCATGTATCCTCTCAAACATGCATAATTTGAACAAACAAAGAATCAAACAAATAAGATCAGTCCATACTTTCATAAAAAGTAAATCAAGATTCCATATCTTTTTTAATTTCTACCATTTTCTTTTTATATTCAAAATTTGAGAAGATATTCGCTAATAATCATAATGAAACTACAGGGCTAATTCAAGCCGAATAAAATTGAGATAATAATTGCGCAAATTGATACATATAATAAGTCTTTATAGCATTCGCAGATACAGGGATTTGCAAAACTAACTTATCCATTGCTTTTTTAAAAAACAAAACATTTCCATACATAAATTTAAATGTAATTATAACTCCAGCTATAATTGCTCATGTTAATAGTCATTTCCATGAAGTAACAAAGTCTGCCACTCATAACATCGCCGTTGTAATTCAAGGCAAAGTCTCAGCATTAAACATTCATACAATATTTGGCAATACAAAAACAATCAAAGCTCATGATGCTCATAAAGCAACAACCAACAAAATAATAGGATATCTTAAAGCTCATTTAACTTTTCATCTAATTTCTTCAGAACTTTCCAATTGATCAGCTATTTGATTTAAAGTTTCTATAAGATTTCCAGAAACTTGAGAAGATCTTACCAATTCAATTTCACTAGTACTAAAAAACCAATCATGATTTGACATAGCCTCAGCCAAACTAACTCACTGATTTAATTGATCCATCAAATCACAAATAATATTATATAATCATTTATTTTTTTCAGACAATTTCAATGATCAAAGGGATTCCATCAATCAAAGTCACGCTTTTTGAGCTACAGCCAAAAGTCTAAAAAAATTCGTCTTATCTTTTAATTTTGGAGCATGCAATTTCATAAGAAATTTATCAAAGAAATCTGCTTTAAATATTCAATCGTTTCATGCTGCATTTTGATTTGACAATTCTTGTTCTTGTAATTCTTGTTCTATCAAAGTTAATTTTTCTTCTTTTCATCACAAATTCAATGATTTTTTTGCCTTTGATACTAAATCAGTAAAAAAATTTCATTTTTTTTCGTTTCAATTATTTTCTATAGTTAATTTATCTTTTTTATTTTCCATTTTGTATTTTTTTTAAATAAATTATACATCTTTAACTTTTACAAACTTATAAACTTCATCCAAATCTGTCTGTCATTCAATCACTTTAAATATACCATCCCTTTCCAAATTAATCATTCAATGTTGTAAAGCACTCTGTTCAATTTCCATATTAGTTTTTCATTCCATTAGCATATTTTTTATTTCATCATTATAATCCATAAGTTCATACAATCAAACCCTTCATTTATATCAAGATCACTGACACAACGGGCAAACTCAACCATCTGGAGATTTTCCAGTTCCTTTCATAATTTTTCATTCTGTAAAGAATTTCATCCATTGTTCTTTAGATATATGTCTTCATAATATTTCACTTTTTAAACGATCCTTATCAAAATTCATAAAAGCTTTCTTTGCATGTTGCCATCTAGGATCCGTTGTCACATCAAAAGGTGCTGAACATTTAGCACAATTTTTCCTTGCCAACCTCTGAGCAATCACAAGATTAAAAGTACCAGCAACCATATATGGTAATGCTCCCAAATTAAGAACCCTACTAATTGTCTCTACAGCAGAATTAGTATGGATTGTGCTAAACACCAAATGTCATGTCATGGCTGCTTCCATAGCCATTTCCAATGTCTCAGCATCACGGATCTCTCATACCATAATTACATCTGGATCTTGCCTCAAAGCAGATCTCAATCAACTAGCAAAAGTAAATCAGATATCTGACCTTACCTGTGCCTGATTTAATCCTTCCATTTTATTTTCAACCGGGTCTTCAAATGTTGTAATATTTATTTCTGGAGAATTAATATGATCCAAACATGCATACAATGTTGTTGTTTTTCAAGATCATGTAGGTCATGTATTCAAAATAACTCAGTTCGGAGATTCCAAATGTCTCATAATCAAAGTTTTTCAGCTTCATTCCAATCATAAAACTTCCAATGGTGGTGTCTTTTTTGATTTATCAACGATACGCATTACGAGTTTTTCACCCCAAACTGTAGGCAAAGTATTTGCCCTCATGTCTATTTCTTTATTTGTTAATGTTACATTTGATACTCTGGCATCCTGTGGAATTCTTTTTTCATCAGGTCTCATTTGCCCAGATTCAATTTTAAATTTAGAGATCAAATTCTCATGTAAAGTTTTCGGATATTGCACAAGCTCTACCAAAATTCAATCAATTCTAATTCTGATTCTACAATAATTTTCCATAGGTTCTATATGGATATCTGATGCTCACTCTTCTACTGCAATAGTCAAAAGATTATCAAATATTGTCAAAATATCTGACTGCATAATTGCCGTATCAAGAGCTTGCTTAAACTGTCACGTTGTTTCGTACATATAGACCTCAAATCAGAATAAAATAAAATTTCGCTCATCTAATTATAATCAAAATTTTGAAAAAATCTAAAATAACAAAATAATACAAAATATACTACTGGACAAAATTAAAAAACATTATACAATATGAGAATACAATAAAAAAAATGTCATTTCATTATTAATTAAAAATGACATTTATTTTTACTTTTTAAATTTTAATTAATGATATCTTTTCACATATAATCTCTCAAAACTTCGGGTACTATAATATTTCAATCTTTATCTTGATAATTTTCAATCAAAGAAATCAAAACTCTTGGAGTAGCTATTGCAGTATTGTTCATTGTATAACAATATTTTATTTTTCATTCACCATCACGATAACGAAGATTTAGTCTACGAGCTTGGAAATCCAAAAATGCAGTCACTGAATGAGTTTCTCAATATGAATTACGAGATGGCATCCAGCACTCCAAATCTTGAGAATTGTATTTTCAGATTGCCATATCTCATGAACATAATTGTAAAACACGATATGGTAATTTCAAATCATCCAAAATTTCCATTGAATTATGCAAAATTTCAAAATAATATTTATTAGAAATTTCTTCATCTGCTGGGATTAAAACAACTTGTTCAACCTTGTTGAATTGATGAACTCTATACAATCAAGCAGTATCTTTTCCATAAGTTCAAGCTTCACGACGAAAACAAGCAGAATATCCACAATATTTTTTTGGCAAATCAGATTCTTCCAAAACTTCATTCATATGATAAGCTGTAACAGGAATTTCAGAAGTTCAAATTAACCATTGATCATCTCTCTCCATCCAATAAGCATCCTCTTCTCAACCTGGAAAATATCAAGTTCATCTAAGGCATTCTGGATTTACGATATTTGGCACCATCATTGGGATAAATCATTTTTTCACAAGTTTTTTCAATGTATATTGCAAAACTGCTTGTTCCAATAACATTCAATCTCATTTCAAGAAATAACTTCTAGATCAACCCAATTTTACTCCTCTATCTATATCAATCATATCATGATTTTTCATCAAAGTAACATGATCAGTTGGATCGAAATCAAACTTTGTAGGCTCACCATGGACTTCAACAACCACATTTTCAGATTCATCTTTTCCAATTGGTACATTTGGATGTAATCAAGTATTTGGCATCTTCAACAATTGAGAATTTAATTGTTTTACCAAATCTTGATATTGAGAATCTTTTTCTTGAATTTCTCATTTTAAAGCTTTAGCCTCTTCATATTTTTTTTCTTCACCAAATTTCTTTTGTTGGCACTTTAAATCATCAATTTCTTTTTGCAATTTTTTTCTCTGCTCATCCATTGATAATACAAAATCCACATCAATATTGATATTTTTTGCAACACAAATTTTTTTGTATCATTCAACATCTTCACGAACTTTATTCAAATCAATCATCTAAAAAAAAACAAATAAAATAAAACAACAAAATATTGTTATGTTTTTATAATCACATTTCAACAAAAAAACAAAAAAACAATACTAATAATTTATAAACACTAAATAATATAAAAAATAAATAAAAAAAATCAAAGAAAAATTAGAAAAAATTTTTCCTAAAAAAGCACCTACAGAACTGATACTACTTTCATTTTACCTACTAAATGAAAATAATTTTGTATTGAAAATTTAATTACATAATGTACACATGAAAACATTATGACATAGTAATATAAATTTATTTCTATTATTCAACACAAAATGACATGAAATGAACAATTAGTTATAATCTACATAATAGTATGAGCGATAATCTGATATTTTATAGCTAGATTACTTTTTCTCATAAAGATGAAATGACAAAGAAAAGATGCAATTCAAAGGTCAAAACACGTTGTAATGTGACAAGTAAACGAAAAAATTGCTCCCATATTACCAGGATTTCCGTATAATTACAAAGATCTAGTATTTATAGGGAAATGAATTGATTATATTGTATTTGATGGTTTATCTACATGAAATCTAAAGCAAGTTGTTTTTCTAGAAATAAAAAGTTGAAATTCTATGCTAAATAGAAATGAAATGATGATAAAAGAATGTTTATCGAGGTGAAAAGTACATTACGATATAATTAGAATTAGCAAATAAAATAGAGCAAACACATATTATATAATATTTATTACAAAATGGTTAATTAAATAATAACGAAAACTCAAAAAATTTTGATTTTTTTTAATTTGGAATATAATAATACTAACACAATGACTTATGTATAGGCTCTACTACACAATGGACTGTTTTCAGCTCCAAAAACCATATAATAGGTTAAAGTGTTAGAGGTATTCCTCTTAAAAATTATCTTGATCCGTTACCAAACAAGATCGGATAAACTACACAGCAAGGAGCTTCGGATCCTTTATAAAATCAATGTAAGTAATTACAGATTATTTACATTGGTTGTATGAAACCATACCGAAGCTCTTTGATTCCAAAGAGCTATTGGCATTCCAATAGCTTTTTTTATACTATATATTTTATTGTTATTTTACTTAATAAATCTCTATTCAAGCATAGATATAACCGTTTTTCACAAATTTTTCTATATTTTTCACACAAAAAAAAAGTAAATAACAAATCATCAAAATAATAAGTCTTTATATCTTCACAAACTATAACAATGGAAAAAAATGTAACAGTACAAAATGCATGGTGAAAACTTGAATCAATGAATCTATGAAAAATCTTTTTAAGTTGTGTATTATTATTAATTTTAATAATACTGTTATGTAGCAGTTTTTACACAATAAAATCCACAGAACGTTGAATTCTTTCCACTTTTGGTAAAATGAAAGAAAGTTCTATCGAACCAGGATTACACTTCAAATTACCAATCATACAATCAATCCAAAAAATCAATGTACAACAAAAGAAATTTGATTGATCTGAAAAATCATACACAAAAGATTTACAAACTGCTGATGTTTCATACACTATAAACTATGACATAATAAAATGAAATGTAAGTTCTTTAATAAAAAACGTATGAACGGATTACCACGATAAAATCATTGTCCCATTTATTAGAAGTACAATGAAAGAATCTTTCTGAAATTTCGCGGCAACTGAAATTGTAGCCAATAGAGATGAAGTCAGAGCCGAAATTGAAAAAATGTTAATTGAAGTCATTGATGATACATATTTCTCTAATATCCAATTTCAACTAACAAACATTGATTTTGATGATGATTTTGAAAATGCAATTAAAGAAAAACAAGTTGCAGAACAACAAGCTCTAAAAGCAAAAAATGTTACAATTCAAGTTGAAGAGCAAGCAAAACAAACAAAGATCAAAGCTGAAGCTGAAGCTGAATCGATAAAAATCAGAGCAAAATCATTAGAAAGTAATCCAAAATTAGTAGAATATGAAGCAGTTCAAAAACGAGATGGAAAGTTGCCAACATATATGTTATGAGATTCAGTTCCTTTCATTGACATTAATTAATAATCTTTATAACAAAAAAACCAGAACAATGTTCTGGTTTTTTTTATTTCAACAAACTTCATTATCTCAAACAAATATTCAATCTTTTTTCAATTCTTTCCTTTCACATCACTTTCATCACTGAAAACAAGTCTGGAGTTTTTTTGGAAGCACATAATGCTAATCTCAAAAACATTGCTAAATCTCAGACTTTTCAAATAAATCATCATTCTTTAAATTCTGCATTATTTACTGCAAATCCATATTTATGTCAAATCTGTTTCAATTGATCAAACCACTCCTCTGTAGACATATTAAAATCTAACACATCCAAATATTCTCAAACAAAATCTTTCATCACATTCATATCAAAATCTCCAAATCAATTTATTTTTCCATCTTCAGATTTTACTCGTAATTCATCATTTTTTATCAATTTTTCTCGTTCTGAATCAAAGAAAAATCTAAGTTGTGTATCAATATCTTTGAATGTATAAAATCTTTTTGGATCTTTTTCTGTATGCCTTTCGATATTCAAAGCAGACTTTGCATAATCAATATCAGATTTAATTAAATCAGCTAAATCTGTATCATATTTTTCGGCCCATGCTAATCATTCTTTGAGCAATTGATCTGTAGAAATCCTAGATAAATACAAATTATTTATTTGTTCCATTTTCACCAAATCAATCAAAGCTCCAGATTTATTCATATTTTCCAATACAAATTCACGATCTAATAATGTCTTGTCCAAATTTACTTTTTGCCATTCTTCAAATCCAGAATCCATAATAGTATACAAATAATCCAAAATTCATTGTACAGCAAATCAATTTTCCAATAAAAACTCTACATTTGCCTCTGGATCTTTTCTCTTTGATATTTTCCTTTTTTTACCAGTTTCATCATCTACTTTCAAAATCTGTGCTAAATGACAATATTTTGGAGCAGGTAAATCAAACGCTTGGAACAATTGCAAATGTAAAGGCACAGAAGTTAGCCATTCCTCTGCTCTAATAATATGCGTAACTCTCATCAAAGTATCATCAGTAATATGAGCCAAATGATAAGTTGGCAATCAATCTGATTTCAACAAAATAATATCTAAAAAGTTATCTCACATACTTACTTTTCATCTCAAAATATCTTCAAAAATTATTTTTTTGTTTGTATCTCAATGAGATCTAAATCTGACAATATAATCTGAATTTTCTTTCACCATTTGAATTAATTCATCTACAGTTTTATTTCTATAAATTGAATAATTTCCATAAATTCACGGCATAATCTTAGCTAATTCTTGTTGTTCTCTTATCTTTTCAATTTCTTCTGTAGACATCCAACAAGGATAAGCTAATCATTTAGCTACAAGTTCTTTAACAAATACACGATAAAAATATTTTCTCTGACTTTGTGTATATGGTCAATAATTTCAGACATCTTCTCAGTTTTCACCAAGATTTCACTCATCAAAACTAATTCCAAAATTTTTCAAAGCATTCAAAAGTGTAGAAATTCATCATTCAATAAGTCTTTTTTGATCAGTGTCTTCTACTCTAAGAATCATAGTTCAATTAGTTTGTTTTGCAAATCTCCAAGCAGAAAAGCAAGAAAACAATCATCAAATATGCAAATATCATGTTGGACTTGGTGCAAATCTTGTACAAGTTCAATTTCTTGCTGGGAATTTATTTTGCAAATCTGCAATAGTTTCTTTCACATCAGGAAACATTAATTCAGCCAAATCATTCCATGTTGCCATAATCAAAAAAATTTAATCAAAATAAAAATCATTCACACATTTTTTAGTTATTGTAATTTTTTTTTCAATAGAAACGTAGAAAAACAAAAAAAATAATAAAAAACAAATTTTGGTTGTATTATATAAAGAAATAAAACATGATACATAAATATTAAAAGTAAAAAAATTTAAAGTAAAAAAAAGGCTGAATTGACATTCAGCCTTTTATAATTTCATGACATATACCAAGATTTTTAGCCTCTTTTGAACTAATATACCAATCTTGATCATTACCAATCTTTTCAGCAAGCAATTCTTTGCTAATAGATGTAGTACTAAGTATTAATTGATCTATCTTTTCATTTAGATCAGACAAATCTCTAATCATAACATTAAATCTTTTTCGAATATGATAATAAAATTTAATATCTAAATTTTTCAGAAGACAATCAATACGAGACCACTGGGATAAACTTCCATACAATCCATATTTATCATCAAATTGTTGGCTCATTATAAAATAAAGATCATTATCACATTCTTTTAAAATTTTTAAAATTTTTTTTTCTATCCTAATACCATTTTTAAAAAAATCTCTTATCGAAGTTTTACAATGATGAAACATAAAAAAAGAATTTTTAGTTGCAAAACGTTTTTCACATGACAAATAGATAAACGTCGCAGCTGAACCACACATACGAACATTTAATGAATAAAGACCTTGCGAAGTTGTAGAGATTGCATTAATAATACAGTCAGAACCGCTAATAAAACCACCAGGCGAATCAATCAATAGTAAACCACTTCCAATATTTTTTATTTGTCTGCAACATTTTCTATACTCCCTAGGTTGTTTTATACGGCCAATTATAGGTATACAATTACTAGGAACAAATATACAATCAAAAAGTGAACAGACACGATACAAAAATGCACAAATTGCAATATTAATACTTAACATATTTTTTTTATTTAAAGTTAATTATTTATGTTTTGTTAAAGATAGCATATTATATACAATTTAACAAAAAAATCAAGTTTAAGGATGTTAAAAAAATTAATATTATTAATATATATATTACTAATAACTCTTTAATTTAAAAATAACAACATTTCAAAAACAATTATTATTTTCTATATTTTCTAATCAAAATCAACATAATTACATTACAAATAATCATGAACAAATTGAAAAACTGCATCTGCCAAGAATGTAAATACGTCCCATAAATTACCCAAAGAGCTCCTCACACAACCCAAATCCAAAACATTGTCGTGGAAAGTCATTGTACATCTCTTGTCTTCAATGTACGAAATATTTGTGGAATTGAAGGTATTGCTGCAGATAATCATGCAAGAACTCAAACAACTTCAAATACCACTTCAGGAATACCAAACATCTTTTCATTAATTAACAAGTAAATTACTAAACATATATATAAAATTATACTAACAATACAACAAAAAATACAAAAAATCACTTGAAAATACAATTTTTATCATTACATTGAAATTAATGAGAATTAAAATTCTCATTTTATTTTTTAATCAAATTTTCCATGAGATTAGATGGTAAAAGTATCCAAGCAGCAATCGCTCAATTAGTTGAGGAATACAGATTTGATGCTTATCAAATTTTTGAGATTGTTCAATTATGAATCAAATCTTGATTCAAAAAAGATTTCCCAGAATTTAAAAAGTCTAACATCGTTGTAAATATTGAAGATGATTGAACAGTTCATATTTACAAACAATTATTAGTAAAAAAAGACAATGAAATTGAAGATGAAGATATAGAAATCAGCTTAAAAGAAGCTAAATGAATTAGATCAGACATCAGAGAATGAGAAGACCTATTAATAGATGTTACTCCTGAAAGTATGGAATTATCTAGAATTGCATCTCAAGCTGCAGCACAAACAATAAAACAACAATTGAAAAACATTGAAAGAGAAAATTTCTTTGACAAATTCCAAAACAAAGAATGAGAGCTTTTAAAAGCAAAAGTAATTAGAGTACATGCAGATAGTGTAATTTTAGACATTGAATGATCATCTGTTGTTTTGAGCCAAGATGGACAAATCCCTCATAGAATGTATGAACCAGGAGAAGAAATCTTTGTATTATTAAAACAGATTTCCAAAGACACTGGATGAATTACATTAAGTATTACTCAATCTACACCAGATTATATCGAAGCAATTTTAAGAAAATTAGTACCAGAACTTGATGAATGATTAGTTACAATTGAAAAGATTGCAAGAGTTCCATGAAAAAAGACAAAAATATTAGTAAGTTCACACGATGACAAAATCGATCCTGTTGGAGTTATGGTTTGACACAAGTGAGATAGAATAAATACAGTATTAACATTATTAGATGGAGAAAAAATAGATTACATTGAAAATGTTGATGATCCAATCAAACTTATCACAAATTGTTTAAAACCAGCACAAATAGATAATATAGAACTAAAAGATAAAAAAGCATTTGTAAAATTAGATGAATCTCAAAAAGCTTTAGCAATCTGAAAATCTGCATCAAATATCAAACTTGCTAGTCAAATTACATGATACACAATTGAATTAAAATAATTTCAATTAAAATAAAAAAAGCGTAAGATTTAAATTCTTACGTTTTTTTTCATAACAAAAAAAGAATTATATTTGATCTAACGTAAATAATCTAACAACAACTTCATGCAAAATAGCTTTATCTCTAACTGAGATATTTGGAGCTGAAAGCGCTGCACGTACTAATTTTTTTTCAGTAGCAATAAATGAAGATCACTCAATTTCTAATATTTTTTTCAAAGATAAATAAATATTGTCTACCAGCTCTTCATCATCAGCCGTCAATGTGTATAAATTTTCAGGAACATATGGTTCTTTTTCCTCTGGAGTATAACCAGTCAACTTTATATAAGTATCTCTATCTACAATTACAAATGCATCCATAATTTTTCTCCTACTAGATCTTTTTAATACATTTCAATCAAACACCATCGCTTCACTAGCTCAAGCATCCAATGCCAAAGCATTATAACATCCAAAATTTTTTTTCACATAACTTGCTAATGAAGGGATACTCACACCTCCTACTATTCACATATAAATCGTTTTTCAGTCTTTTGTACTACAAATAAAATTTCTATTCGCACTAGAATACATATTACTCGAGAAATTCACTTCATTAGCCCTTACTATATTTTCTCATCAATACAACAATACTGTATAATTTGATAATCCAAATTCAAAATCAGTAATCCTATCAATATTCCAATTCATATAAAGTCCACTATCATACGTAGAAAGTTTTGATTGAGCCATAAATGGACTTCATTCTATATCAAATCCGAATATCATCCTCACAGATGTATCCGTACTAGGACTCACACCCTTTCACAAAAAAACTCTCTCAAAAGTTGAATGAGTAACTCAATTACAATACGAATAATCAGCCGGACAAAAGAATGTTCCATTTATACCCGCATCTCATCACACATTTTTTACCAAATTCTCCAAAGTATCTCATCATTCTCCTGCAAGTGAAGTAATTACAAAATCTTGTCAATCTAAAACAACTTTCATAACCCTAATTGGTTTTCAATCCAAATCTTGTATCATTAATTCTCTATATGCAAATACATTTCACAAAAAAGAAAAACAAAACACAAACAACAGTAATATTACTTTCAATTTCTTATAATTATTCATTATTCATAATTAATTATTAATAAAAAAATTATCTATCAAACAATTCATCTATTTTTTTCTTATCAATTTTTACAAAAGACGGCCTTCCATGCTGACATACAAACATTCAATCAATATTTTCAAATCATTCTTGAATTAAATTTATCATTTGATTCAAAGATAATTTATGTCATGCTTTTATTGATGTCTTACAAGCTTTTGTCGCATAAATTCCATCCAACATATGATCAAAATTGATTTCTGGTAGATATAAAATATAATTGAATAATTTTTCTAAATCTACAGGATAAGTTATAAAAATTTTTGGAACAGAATATACCACCATCATATTCTCTGTCAATAAAGAACAATCAAATCAATATTCATTTATTTCATCTATTTTTTTCTCCAAATCAGCCACATCAGTTACATTAAATTTTACTGGTTGAAGCAGAGGTTCTTTAGTAAAATCTGTATTTTTTTTCATTTTTTCAAAAGCAATTCTTTCTGCTAATGCATGTTGATCCACATAATACAAAGAATCTTCAGATTGTAAAACAATATAACTATTTCGTAACTGTCAAACGACAAAATAATCCCCTATTTTATTATTTGAACCAGAATATTCTACATCAATATCAAATCATTGATTTGTCTTTGAAACACTAGGGAATTGAATATCATCTTGTCCAAACAAAGATTTTGGTGTATCATGGATATCTTTACTCCCCATAAATACACGAGGTCAAATATTATTTGGCACATAAGAATTATTAGATTGCTGAAATGGATTTTGATGATACGAATAAGTATCAGATTTTTTTGAGACAAACTCATTATTGCTAAAATCTGTAATTTTGCTATTTCACAAACAAGACAACACAGTATTATAAACACTTTGATAAATTCACTGTGAATCAACAAATTTTACTTGTAATTTTGATGGATGGACATTAATATCAACCATATCAGATTTCACATCAAGCATCAATATTGCTAACGGATATTCTCAAGGAGTTAATTGCCTACGATAAGCATCCATAAGTGCTTTATAAATTGTTTTATCTTGGACTGGACGAGAATTTACATAAATTTTTACATTATCTGCTGATCAAAAACGTACACTTGGATCAGACAAGATTCAAACTATTTTCAAATTTTCATCTACATATTCCAATGGAATTAAATTATTTGTCCAATCTTTTTTAAAAATATCATTTACTCTAACAACCAAAGAATCTGTAGGTTTCAAATCAAAGATTATTTTATCATTTTTTTTCAATACAAATCATTTATCATAGTGCCAAATAGCCACATCCACAAAGTAATTATAGCAATAATAAAATTCTGTTTGAGAGGATTTCAAAAATTTTAACCTTGCAGGCACATTGTAAAAAAGATCCTCAACAGAAATAATTGTACCATGCTCAAAAGGTACTGGTAAGTGTTTCATAATCTGTTCATTTCACCTTTTTGTCAATTTTGTACCAATTTCACTATATGCAGTTTTTGTCTGGATTGTAATTTTTGAAACTTCAGAAATACTCGCCAAAGCTTCTCATCTAAATCAATAACTTGAAATAGACAACAAGTCTTCATCTGTTTTAATTTTAGAAGTAGCATATCTTTCCAAAAGCAAATCCATATCAGAAAGCTGGATTCATTCTCAATCATCTTGGATTGAAATCAAACTTTTTCAGCCATCCACAATATTTACTTCAATATTTTTTGCTCATGCATCAATACTATTTTCTACTAATTCTTTTACCACACTAGAAGGTCTATTTACTACTTCTCCGGCTTTTAACCTATTAACTACATATTCAGGAAGTCTTGCTATTACCATTTTATAAACAAAATATTAAAATTACAATATTTTTGTATTTTTTTCACTTGCATTTTCAATAAAGAATCACAAACTAATGATGAAAAATTATATCATAATATCTTAAATTACGATGTGGAAAGATAAACTTTATAAGATAATAACTGAATATTGAAGTAAAATCAAAACGATATGAATAATTTTGGTTTTGTTTTTTATGATTATAGCAATCAAAACATATATGAACTATAGTTTAATTATACAAGAAATTACAAAAGTAAATTCTGATATTGAAAATATAAACTTAGAAATCACTTATTCCAAAAATTTTTACGAAAAATATTTAGATTCAGATTATGCTCCTTATTTTCTTGCACACAAAAATAATACACTGTTTTACAATGAATCAATTATCAGGCTAATCGCTCCAGATACAGAAAACTCCTGAGCAATAATTTCAGGAAACGACATCCAAATACCCACAAACGAGAATAGCTCTATCACACCTAGAGATGCCCGAAAAGAATTTATAAAATCAAAATTAAATTAAGATAATATAAAATTTCCACAAAAAAGAATAATTATTCATCAAAAATTTCTTTTGTTTGACTACTTTTCAAAGAATATCAACTTGCAAATTCTCTCAAATGAGGTTTCTTTTTTAATAATTCTTCAAAACTAAATTCTAATTCTTCATATCAAACAGTCTTAGGATAAACATATGTAATTGGATCAAGTAATCATGTAGGACGAATAATTTGTTCAACCACTTGTTTTGAGAGATTTAATTCATATTGAGCTGGTGTTGCTGATAAAAACAAAGTTTTTGCATTTCATTTCTTTTTTTGTTTTACCACAGAAAGTTGATTTTCTCCACGAGCTTTTGCTATTTTTTCAGATTTATGAACTAAATCTCTATAAGTATCAGATGCATCATTTAATACATCAATATAATCATCTTTGTCCAATGTTGGTTTCCATCACAAAACCATTTCCAATTCACCGAAATTCAAAGGACGATGATCTATTGCCGATGGTAATCTAAATCAATATTTTATCAAATTCATTTTCCTAGATCTATCCGCCTGTGGCATAGCTTGAAGTTGTGGTAATGTCATATGTGATTCATCGACTATTAAACACATATCTTCAGGGAAATAATCAAAAATAGTGTTTGGTGGTTCTCACGGCAATCTACGATCAAAATACAAAGAATAATTTTCTATTCATGTCACGAATCATGTTTCTCTAATCATCCTAATATCATATTCTACTCTCTTTTTTATTCTTTCAGCTTCAACAAGCATTTTTTGTTCATTAAATTCTTTCACTCTCAATTCTTTTTCAGCATTCATTTGTGCTAAAATATCTTCCAAATTTGATACATCTTGGATAAATTGAGTCGCTGGCCAAACAATAACTTTATGAGAATGTCATCATCAATAGTATATTTTGTCATCATTTTCATCAATTAATTTCATAGTCGTTGAATCTCTAAATTCGATCCTCTCTAATACATCATCATCAAAAATACATCTGTAAACATACCTTTCGGTACTAGTAAAAATATCCAAAATTTCTCATCTAAAATCAAACATTCCATGCTCAATT
>JAZUKX010000040.1:0-2647 GCA_045643505.1 Candidatus Absconditabacterales bacterium
CCAAGATTTCTCTCAGGTGATAAGCCTAGTGTCTATCGATTAGAGTCTATCGACTAGCGACTAATTTTACATTTTTCTTTTTACTTTGATTCTTCACATATGATCAATTTCTTTGATGACTACTGATAATGTTTGTCCAATTTGGAAATGTTTTGATAATCAGTCTGTAATTTTTTGTCACAAATCTGAGATATGACAAAGTCCTTTCTTTCATTTTGGAAGATCTACAAATACTCCATAATCCTCTATCCTTGAAATATTGGCTTCAAATGTCTGTCATACTTCCAAATCCATTGCAATATCACGAATCATCTTTTCTGTTTTCTCGATGATTGCTTGATTTGGATGTGTCAAATAACATGTTCCATCATCTTCAAAATCAATTTTTACTCAATCACATTGCTCAATGATTTTGTTGATTACTTCTCATCATTTTCCGATTACTTCTTTTACTTTATCTGGATTGATTTGGAATACTCTAATTTTTGGAGCAAATTCTTTTACTTGTTTCCTTGGCTCTGGAATTGCTTCAAGCATTACTCACATAATCTCTTTGTATCATTGGATAGCCCTTGTGATTGTCTCATGAACAATATTCATTGGTAATCATTTTAATTTTGTATCCAATTGAATTGCTGTAACTCAATCTAAAGTTCAAGCTACTTTGAAATCCATATCTCATGTGAAATCTTCTGTTCACATCAAATCATTTAATACTAAATGTTTTGTGATATTATCTCTATCTGTATTGTAAGTCATAAGTCACATAGCAATTCATGCTACTGGTTTTTTGATAGGAACTCAAGCATCCATTAACGCTAAACAAGATGAACAAACTGATCCCATTGATGTAGATCATCCAGAACTCAAACATTCTGAGACCGCTCTCACTGAATATGGGAATTCTAATTGAGTTGGCATGACAGGCATCAATGCTTTTTCAGCTAATTTTCCATGTCAGATTTCTCTCCTATTTTGTCATTTTGTTCATTTAGCTTCTCATGTACTGAATGGAGGGAAATTGTAATGATGGAAATATTTCTGTGATACATTATCATTTTCCATATCATCATATACTAGATAATCTGTAGGTCATCAAAGTGTGACTGTATTTTCTACTTGAGTATCTCATCTTCGGAATAATCCACATCCATGTACTCTTGGTAAATTATCAACTTCACAGTACAATGGCCTAATATCATATATACTTCTTCCATCTATCCTTACTGATGATTCTAATGTCCTTTCTCTGATAAAATGTTTTACATAATCAAAGAATGCCATTTTTACTCTATTTACTGTGTACTCTTCATTTTCTGGATCTTCGATTTCTGCTTTGAATGCTTCTACACATTCTCTCTCATAATCATCAAACATTCTCTGAAATGGAACTTTTGTATGTCATGTCATAGCTTCCAATCTATCTTGAGTGATTACTTTTGCGATTGCATCTTCTATGATTTGAGATGGTTTATTGTAATAAACTTCTGGTGTAGGGATTTCTAATTGTTTCAAGAATTCTAATTGAATATCACAAGATTTATCAATCTCTCTCTGAGCTACGACAAATGATTCTTTTAATAAATCTTCTGGGATTTCTTTTGAACCACATTCAATCATATTGATTGATCATCTCTTTCCAGCAACTAATAAATTCAGGATTCACTCTTCGATTTGAGTCTTAGTTGGATTTACGATAAATTCTCCATCTTTGTATCACAATTGAACTGCTCAAACTGGTCAATCAAATGGAATTCATGCAGCCATAATAGCTACAGAAGATCAAATAATTGTCATAACATCTAAATCTAATTCATGATCCAATGCCATAGGTGTGAGAGAAATTACTACATCATTTACCAATCATTTTGGAAACATTGGCCTCAATGCTCTATCAGCCATCCTACAGTATAAAATAGCATTTTCTGAAGGTTTTCATTCTCTCCTCCTATAAACAGCTCAAGCAATCCTACCTGCTGCTGAATAACTCTCTCTAAAGTCGATCAATAAAGGCAAAAAATCTGAATCCAAATTTGGATCTTTTGACATACATACTGTATTCAAAATCACGTTGTCACCATACTGAAATCTAATACTACTATCAGCTTGTGGTGCCAATTTTCATGTCTCAAACGACATTTTTCTACCAGCCCATTCAGTTGAATAAGCTATTGTTTTGACTTCTCTTTTGTAAACTGTCATAGTGTAAAAAATAATAATGTAAAAGTTAGAAATTTGTCATAGAAAACTAGAAACTTAAAATAATTAATAAAGATTAATTAATAAGGAATAATTAATGATTAAAAATTTATGTTTTTTTCTTATTAATTATTAATTATTTTAAGTACCTAAATCCCCTACGATAAAAATCTACATGAGCATTATATAGATATTCAAAAAAAAAGCAAAAAGAAATTTAAAAATAAAAATGTTGTATGTATACATAATACAATACAGCATATAAAGTGCTATAGGCACTCATTGTAAGGGCAAGAAACATTAAGACACTTATTGATTTCTAAAGTAGAACAGATTTCTTCTTTATTGGACATACTGTCTATTTTCAATAAAGCACCATCTGAAAGAACGTAGCCATTACTGACATATCTTTTTAAAATCGATAACAATTCTCTTTTGACACAATCAT
>JAZUKX010000041.1:0-4787 GCA_045643505.1 Candidatus Absconditabacterales bacterium
TATTATGAAAAAACTTTTATTTCACCATGTTTTTAATAGAAAAAATTTTTTTTGAGAATTACAAAAGCTAAGAGAAATTTTCGCTGATTGAATTTATAAAACTTTGGATTTTTGATATTTTTCACCTGTAAAATCAAAAGATGATGATACAAAATATCCACTTATAATATTTATACATGGAATGTGACATTGACACACAAAAAGAAGTCAAATAAATGATAGTTTTTTTCCTTATATGGCATGAATATCTATGCAAAACAAATTTAATGCATGATGAGCTCATATTTTATTACCTAGGATACAAAACTATTTACGCAGGATTTGAAAACACAAAAAAGATTTACAGTGATTAATTGATGATTATATTGAGAAAAATCAAAAGAATATAGACATGGACAATATCTTTATTATGTGAGCATCGGCAGGTGGTGTTATGGCTTGGAATCTAATGATTCATAGACCACATTTTTACAAGAAAGCATTAATTGCATGTGCGCCTAAAATACCATCAAAACAATCATTAAATAAAATAAAAGATACTCCTGTTTGGATGGTATCTGCAAAAAGAGATCCAATTGTTCGATTTATATCACAAAAGTTAGCACGATTAAATTTAAAAAAAACTACAATTGCACAAAAACAATGTAAATGGACAATATTTCCAAAAAATGTATATAGTCCAGATTGATCTATTATAAAAATTCCACATTTATTAGCAAAGACTATTGCTACTGATTTTAAAGCTTTAAATCTACCATATCCTAATCATGAAAAATTTTCATGGGATACATATCCATGAGCCAATACTATATCTGCCACATGAGAATATTTACCAACTAAATCAATAATTTCTCGATTAGAAGAATAAAATCACTTTTTGAGAATAAAAAATAAGTTGATATATGATTTATTTTTCAAATAAGGTATCTTAAAATATTTTTTTGTAGTGAAGTTTCTTGATTATAAAAAGCAAATAACTATAATTCATCTCATAATTTTACCCCACTCATACAAATTATGTTAGAAAAATTTCAAGAATTATGAATCTGAAAAGAGACGTTAAAAGCACTAGAAAAAAAATGATTCCAAGAGCCTACTCCAGTACAACAAGCCGTAATTCCATTACTATTAAGACAAGATAAAAATTTGATAGCTCAAGCAGAAACTTGAACAGGGAAAACGGCAGCTTTTGGAATTCCACTAGCTGAAAAAATCACAAAACATAGCGAAATCACAAAAGCAATAATTCTGGCTCCTACTAGAGAACTTGCGACACAGATTTCAGATGAGATTAAGAGTTTTTTGCACAATCCTGAAATAAATGTAGTAACTGTATATGGATGACAATCTTATGAATTACAACTTAGAGCGTTGAAAAAATGAGCCGATATTATTGTCTGAACACCTTGAAGAGTGATTGATCATCTAAATAGACACAGAATCAATTTGGAAAAAATTCAATACATAATTTTGGATGAAGCAGATGAGATGTTGAATATGGGATTTATTGATGATATAAAAGAAGTTTTGGAACATACAAACAATGATAAAAACATGCTACTATTTTCTGCTACCATGCCAAAAGAAATTATAAATGTAGCAAAAAAATATATGTGAGATTATGAAACAATCACTATCAAAAGTACACAACGTACTACAACAAATACAGAACAGCTTTATTTCAATGTATTATACAAAGATAAATTGGAAGCTTTGTGCAGAGTGATTGATATTGAACCTGATTTTTTTTGAATTGTTTTTTGTAAAACAAAAGCAGATGTAGATGAAATTACTGCCAAATTGGTATCAAAATGATACAATGCTGAATGAATTCATTGAGACGTAATACAAAATCAAAGAGAAAGAATTATCCAAAAATTTAAAGCTAAAAAGACAAAGATACTTGTTGCTACAGATGTCGCAGCTAGATGAATTGATGTAAATGATATCACACATGTAATCAATTATTGTTTACCAGAGAATCCAGAAATCTATATTCACAGAGTTGGAAGGACTTGAAGAGCAGGTAAGAAATGAGTCGCTATTACATTTGTATCTCCATGAGATGCTAAAAGATTGCCTTATTTCAAAAAAGCAACTAATACTGATATAAAATTACAAGAGATACCAAAAATTGATGATGTAATCGAATCAAAAAGAAATAACATCATAAATACTGTAAAATGAGCTATCGATAACAATTCATATAAAAAATGGATTTGACTTGCTGATGAAATTCTGATTACAAATAGTGAAGATGCTGAGACTATCATTGCTGCACTTTTGGAATTAAAATTTGAAAATGAATTATGCAAGACAAAATATAGAGAAATAGAATTAGTAAAAGAAAAAAAATTCAAAAACAGACAGCCTGGATGAAGTAGACAATCAAAATGAGATAAAAGATGAAACAGACAATGAGATAGGAAAGGAAATAGAAAAGAGAACTGAAAATGAAATTGAAATAGAATATTTTTTCATAAAAGAAATAAAAAATAATCATTTCAAATGGATATATTTATACAACGAATTAGATTCTTCGTCACTTTGTTCCTCAGAATGACACATACGCTGTCATTTCGAGCGAATGCGAGAAATCCACACTCAACGGCAATGGATTTCTCACCCCCTTCGGGGATTCGAAATGACATTCCTTTATCATCCTGAGTAAAATGAAAAATCTTGTGCTCCTTTTTGAAAGGAGCTGGCGAGCGATAGCGAGACTGAGGTTTTTATATAATCTTTGTCACTTTGTTCCTTCGAAATGACACATATTATATCATTATCCAGTCAATAATTTATTTTGAATATTTTTCTCTTGCAACAAGCACAAAATTTCATATAATTTCTTTTGATGAAAATCAACAATTTTATTGTATAATAATAAAAAATGCTATTTGATTTCAATGCTTTTATAAGCGAACTAAGGGAAAATCCAGAAAAAAAAGAAATGATAGAAAAATATGAAAATGCACTTGGAGAAATTACATGAAATATCAAAGATCAAATTCGATTTAGAGATTACTTAATCAATTTCAAACCTATATCTTATGCTATACCTGATGAATTAGAAAATGATTTTGATTGGGATTTGTTACAACAATTAGTAATTGGTTCTTTTTCTAGTGATTATGAGATAAAAAAAGAAGAAAATGCAGAAAAACCAGAATTATATATTGCTGTAAAATCTGGAGATCAAAGTATAGTAAAGAAAGTATCTGAATTACGATCATTCCAAATACAAAGGCTATATGAAATATATATCGAAGAGCAACTAAACCTTGAAATATTGAGACAAGAGAAAGATGAGGAATGAAGTTATTCTGAGAGGACTCCAATTGACTCAGAAAGGGTTATGAGACAAAGGAGACGACAAGCAATTTTAGACACAGCATGAATCAAAGAAGAACAAGCAAGAAACAAAGAAGAACAAGCAAAGACTCTTGATGAACTTATGTGACAATTATAGTAAAATCCATACACAAATACAGAAAAATCCACAAATGTGGATTTTTTTTATTCGTATTATTTTTGGTTATGAATAACAACAGATAACTACAAAATTTAGAACTGATATTTAATATAGCATAAACGTTGGAATCGGTTGAGAAAAGATTGCTTGCATTCACACATATTTTCATTGATAATTTCACAAACTTCTCACAAAAGATTTAGTTGCTGGCAAATTATTTCATGATAAACAGAATAATATATTGTCGTTATCTCCCACTGTTTTGTTTTTATTATTTTCAGGATTAGTTAACATTAAATACATTTTTTTGGAAACATTATCTAAATCAGAGTCAAAATCTGTAAAATAATTGGTAATTGCATTTTCATTGAAATCTTCATCTGTAATGTACAAACCATAAATATTTTCAGCATCTCAATCCACCAACTGAATATTTATTTTTTGATTATTTTTATTATCATTAGTAGTATTAGTATTAATTAACTTTATATCTTTTAATACTTTTCATGTAAAATATACTAAATCTCAAGATGCATTACCTATTACGATTCAAGCATTTGTTCAAGTATCTTTTTGGTAAAATAACGGTAATGCAAAGGATTCTCATTCTTTTAATTCAAATGCATTTTCTGGATTACATTCAGATGAATTTCGATACTCCTGTGATATCAAATTGGATCTTCAAATTATTTCCATTGTTACATTACAATCTTGTTGTCATTGACAAAGATTTTGAGTAAATATATTTGATTCTCAAGTGATGCTGTGTGAGAATCAAAAAGTAGAGTTATCAATTTCTGTCAAAGCTAATTCAATTCATGCTTTGGAAAGATAATACGATTTATAATATCAATCCAAATTGATTGTATATGAAAACATCTCCTTTAAAAAACTCATACTCAGCAATCCCAACATAGAAGCTGTAAGCATGACAAGGATAACCATAATCAAAATATTTCATTTTTGATTTTTTTGTAGTATATTTATTCTATTTTCATTACAATTTGTCATCTGTGATTGTAATTTCTTAGATATTAAAGAATTGCTGTACATTTAGATATACATCATTTGTCCATCTACTAGAATCATGTCTACTAGAATATATATTTACCATAAACCAAAATCATTGATTAAATCTACAAGCATAAGCATTTAAATTGTTCTCACATATTGAATTAGAGTTTGTGTAATCCAAATTTTCAAATGGAATTATTTTAAATTTAGCCTTTGAAAAATAGACATTATCTTGTGTTAATTGAATCTCTTTTGATCCTGTTCCTTTTTTCATATACAAATTACAAACTCAAGAAGATTC
>JAZUKX010000042.1:0-16549 GCA_045643505.1 Candidatus Absconditabacterales bacterium
TTGAAATCTGAATAGAAAATGATAACATGACACAGATTGTTTCATGATTAAGACCTTGAGATAAGATCATCAAAGAAGTCAGCAATACAGCAACAAATTCACTATGAGAAGAGATGATGAGTATGCATGATCAAGCCGTAAATTAATCAATTTTATGTAATAGTATTATTGGTAAAAATGTTAATTGAATTGAAAAATATATGTAAAAGCTATTTCGTATGAGATCAAGAAATTCCAGTTTTAAAAGGAATAAATTTAGGTATAGAAAAATGAGAATTTGTAAGTATTATGGGACACTCTGGAAGTGGAAAATCCACACTTATGAACATGATATGAATGCTCGACACACCAACATCATGAGAATATTTTATTGAATGAAAAGATGTTTCACACCTAACAGATGATGAACAATCAGATATTCGTGGTAAAAAAATTGGATTTATATTTCAAACTTATAATTTAATACCCAGAAAATCAGCTTTAGAACAAGTCATGCTCCCTCTAGCCTATCAATGAGTATGAAAAAGCGAAAGAGAAGAAAGAGCTAAACAAGCCTTAATCAGAGTTTGATTAAAAGAAAAAATGAACAACAAGCCAAATGAATTATCTGGATGACAACAACAAAGAATTGCAATTGCAAGAGCATTAGTCATCAATCCTGCCATAATACTAGCAGACGAACCAACATGAGCTCTAGACACGAAAACTTGAGATGAAGTAATGGAATTAATAACTGATTTATGGAAAGAATGAAAGACAGTAATAGTAATTACTCATGAACAAGAAATAGCCGATTATGCAAAAAGACACATATTAGTAAAAGATTGAAACATAGTAAACAGCCTTTGAGAATGAATCATAGAAAAAATATGACCCGAAATTGAACATGAACGAAAACAAATATTCATGCACTAAAATCCACTTATCATTCATTATTCATTATTAATTATTAATTAAAGAATGACATTAAGACAACACTTTGCAAATGCAATTACAGATCTGAGTAGAAATAAATTAAGAACAGGATTAAGTATGTTATGAATTATAATCTGAGTTTTTTCTGTAATCGTAATATTGTCTGTCTGAAATGGAGCAACCGAAGAAATTGTTTGAGAAATCAATAATATGTGAACAAATATCATCAGTATCATGCCAGGATCAAGTTTTCTTTCTACAAACAACTGAAGTTGGTGAACATACGCAAAATTAGATGACAAAACTATTTCATTTTTGGAGACAAACATATCCAATCTTGCTTGAATTGCTCCTTTACTTCAATGATCAAAACCAATTGCATACTGAGAAACAACACTTTGAAATGCATGAATTGTTTGAACAACTCCAGAATATTTCCAAATCAGGACATCAAAACTAATTGAATGAATATTTTTTGATCAAAATGATGATAAAAATATGAAAAAAATAGCAGTACTATCCGAAAGTGTATCTGATGACTTGTTTAAAGATTGAGAATCATGCATATGAAAAAAAATCAAAATATGAAATGATATGTTTACCGTAATATGAAAAGTAGAAGATGATATGGCTGTCAGCAGATGAGTTTACATTCCAATCTCTACTGCAAAAACTAGAACTATCTGAGCTACAAACTATGCTGTATTATTTTTGTCCACTAAAGACTGAGATTTAATAGATGCTACAAAAAATGAAATCGAAGAATGATTGAGAAAATTTTATGGTATAAAAGAATGAAACCAATCAAATTTCAACGTAACTACTCAAAAAGATTTCTTGGAAATCGTAGATAAAATTATGTGAATCATGTCAACTTTTCTCGCTTCAATCGCTGCAATTTCGTTATTAGTAGGTTGAATTTGAGTTATGAATATTATGCTAGTTTCTGTGACAGAAAGGACAAAAGAAATTTGAATTAGAAAAGCTATTTGAGCAAAAAAATCAGATATAGTGAGCCAATTTTTAGCTGAATCTGTACTAATGACCGTAATAGGTGGAATCATTGGAATTTTGCTAAGTGTCTTAGTTGTCCGACTTGTAAATAGTGTACAAGATACATTACATGCTGTAATTTCAATTAAATCTGTTTTAATTGCCGTACTATCATCAGTATCAATCGGACTAATTTTCTGAATAATGCCAGCCAGAAATGCTGCAAAATTAAAACCTATAGATGCTCTAAGATTTGAATAAACACCTCAAATAATAATCCTTTTTATAATCAATCTAAATTCACTCCTTACAAAAAAACCCTATCTAAATAATAGAGAGAGTTTTTTTACCATCGATGAATTTTAATATTTCTGCCAATAATAACACAAATGGTGCTACAATAGCAAAGAACATCAAGATTAATACATCTAAAAAAAGATCAAATACAACCAAGACAATTGCGATAATTGTAATAAAAAAATTTCCTTTCATCTTTACGTTTTTTTATACAAGGATAGTATACTAATTAAGAAAAGAAATTCAACAAATTCAGTAAATTTTAGAATTTTCAATGAAAATTTGTCATCAAAAATTTGACAAATTTCATTTTTTACATATAATATATGTGTAATTTTTTTTATTTAATAAAAACAAAAAACATGAAAATTACAAAAAAACAACGAGAAATTGCTTTGCTTATTATTTTGATAATTACAGATTTAGTCCTATGATTATGGTCAATAAAAATACATAAAGGATATGATAAAATTCACCTCAAAGATACAATCACAGTTGAAGGAGAACACAATTCTGCAAATGAAAATCAAACTTGACTCACAAAAATCGCAGATTATCTATACGAAACCACTATCAATGATTTGGATTACGATTTCGCACAGGCATATTTTGAAAAAAGATATAAATGAGAATTATGAGCTTGTAGTTCTATCCGTAATTGAAATTTTGTTGGAAGAAATTACGATCGATATTATGATGAAAATCCAGAAATTATCGTACATATTCCAGCCAGTAAAGATAGACATGCTAGTATAAATGTAGCCGTTGTACGAACTACAGATGAAATGGTACAACAATGACTATCTGAAGAAGAATTAAAAATATTACCATTCATGGCTGTAGATGGAATCAACGATTCTTGAGTTGCCATCAATATCAATGTAGTACCTACATGAGATTTATGATTCACTACTTGAACAAATCCAGAATGACAAAATCGATCAGCAATAAATATTGTCAGATACGTATTGGACAAAGCTAATTCAGTAGACCATGCAATTGAATTATTAAAACAATTAAATATCTACGCTCCAATGACCGAAACATTTACTCAAGAACTACATTTCATGATTTCAGATTCAAATAAAACAGTAATTGTAGAATTTGTAAATAATGAAATGGTCGTAGTAGATGAAAATATCATGACAAACTTTTATGCATCACAAGAATTTACTCCACATGCAAATGGAATTGAAAGATATAACCTTTTAAAAGAAAATTATGATCTATGAAATACTCAAACTTGAATGATAGAATTGATGAAAAAAGTTTGGTATACAAATTTATATAATCCAGACACAAATCCATTCCGATATTCTGAATATTACATGAATCGATGAGAAGATAGTTATGGAGATTTGACAATCAATTCTACACCAGAAGATCTAGCTCAATTAATTGAAAATTCAAATACAAAATTTCTCACTCGTGAAAGAAATTGAATTTTCTGGCAGACAGTCCATACATCAATTTATGATCTAGAAAATAAGACATTGACAATAATCCCACAAGAAAGTGATGAAAAATTTGAATTCGTTGTAGAATAAACCATAAACCCCGGGGTCGATTTTCGAAATCCCGGAGTTTATCTCTATATTTTACCTAAATGAAATATTTCCACCAATACTAATATTTCCTCCTATTGAATAATCATCTTCAAACTTTGCTCCTTTTTCAAAGGAGCTGTCCGATTTATCGGACTGAGGATTTTTGTCCCATTTCCTTGATTCTTGCCTTTTTATCACTCATGAATTATCACAATCTTTCATAGACAATCCAACTTTTTCTCTCTCCAAATCAATTGAAACCACTTTTACTTTTACTTGCTGTCATACTGAAACTACATCAATTGGATTCTTTACAAAGAAATCAGCCATCTGAGATTTGTGAACTAAACCATCATTATGAAGTCAAATATCTACAAAAGCTCCAAAATCTGTCACATTTCTGATAATTCATTCCAACTCCATTCATTCTTGAAGATCCTTGATTTCTAGTACATCTGATTTGAATACTGGAGCTTGAATTTCATCACGAGGATCTAATCCTGGTCTTTTCAATTCTGCTAATACATCTTGCAATGTTTCAAATCAAATTTCATATTTTTCAGAAAGTTCTGCTACATATTGTGCTCCTTTATCAAAGGAGCTGGCTGAGCGAAGCGAAGACTGAGGATTTAAAATCCCCTGGCCTTCGGCCACCCCCTTTAAAAAGGGGGAAATTTTTTCTAAATCCAATGGTAATTTTAAATCTTTTTTCTTAATTCAAAATTCTTTTTCTATCAATTCATATACTTGTTTGTGGATTTCTGGATGGATTCAAGTTTCATCTAATATTTCTTTTCATCATTTTATTCTCATAAATCAAACTGCTTGTTCATAAGCCTTTGGTCAAAGTCATTTTACTTTTTTAATTTGAGATTTACTTGTAAATTCTCCATTTTCATCTCTATATGCTACAATATTTTTTGCAATAGTTTCAGATAATCAAGCAATATATTGCAATAGTGTATAATTTGCAGTATTTACATCTACTCAAACAGCATTTACAGTATCTTCAACCTTTTCATCTAATTTTTCTTTCAATAATTTTTGATCAACATCATGTTGATATTGTCAAACTCAAATTGCTTTTGGATCAATTTTTGTGAATTCAGCCAATGGATCTTGGACTCTATGTGCAATACTGATTGCTCATCTCACAGTTACATCCAATTGTGGATATTCAGCTTGTGCTAATTTTGAAGCCGAATATACAGATGCTCAAGCTTCAGAAGTTACCATATATTTTACATCTAATTTATATTTTTTGATAAAATCAGACACAAATTTCTCTGATTCTCTACTTGCTGTTCCATTTCATATTGAGATCAAATCAATTTTATAATCATTCACTATCTTCAAAAGTGCAATTTCAGACTCCTCTATTTTATTTTGTGGTGCTGTAGGATAAATTACACTATTGTACAAAAATTTTCAAGTTTTGTCTACTACTGCCAATTTACATCAAGTCCTAAAAGCTGGATCAAATCACAAAACAGTCAATCATTTGATAGGAGGTGTAAGTAATAAATTCTTCAAATTTTCTCCAAAAACTTTGATTGCAGCTTCATCTGCTCGTCTTTTTTTGTCAGATCTAATTTCTCTCTCTATTGATGGCAAAAGTAATCTATCTAATCAATCTTCAATCGCTTCTATCAAATAACAAGATGAAGTATTAGCATTATTTGGTAAAAAATAATTATTTGCAAAAGATCTAATTTTCTCATCAGACATTTTTAATTTTACATTCAATTGTTTTTCATTTTCTGCTCTATCTATTGCCAAATAAGCATAAGAAGGTACATCTGTGATTTGTTTTGAATATTCTTTGTATATTTTATAAACTCAATTTTCTTCAAAAGTTTTTGTTGGCTTTGTAGTCACGATAGAATTGATTTCTTCGTGAGATTTTATTTTTTCTCTCAAATTAGCATGATCTGACACATCTTCAGCGATAATATCTTTGGCTCATTGAATCGCTTCTGTTACATTTTTTACACTAGTTTTAGCATCTCAAGTATCTTTCACAAATTCTTTTGCTTTAGCTTCAAACTCCTCTTTTGTCAATTCTGCTTTCGCTAAAATCTCAGCCAAAGGTTGTAATCATTTTGCTTTTGCTATTGTAGCTTTTGTATTTTTCTTTTCTTTAAATGGTCTGTAAAGATCTTCAACCCTAGCCAAAGTATCAGCATCCAAAATCTCTTGTTTCAATTCTGGAGTCAATAATCATTTTTCATCAATCAAACGAATTACAGCCTCTTTCCTAGATTCAAGATTTTTTGTATAAGTATACAAATCATTAAAATCACGAAGTTGTTCATCAGTAGCTCATTTTGTCAATTCTTTACGATAACGAGCAATAAAAGGGACAGTATTTCATTCATCCAAAAGTTGGATAATATTTGAAATTACTCAAGTCTCCATTCAAGTTTTCGCTTGAATTTTTTGTATCAAATTTGCCATAATCTTTTATTTTAATTCTAAAATAACTGTTTTTACTATAAGATTATGGAAAGATTTTTCAAAGAAAAAATTAGGGAAAATTATATTATTTTTATATAATTTGATAATCTGTTTTTAACTTTCGATTCTAAATTTTTGATATAAGTTTCCATATAATTTCGGTCAGGTTCTCAAGTTGAGATTACAGGAAGTTTAATTTTAAAATCCGTTTTTATATGGCGATTTAATTCATCTGAAAATGCTTTATAATGAGTCCTTCACTCTTTGAAAATAATGTTTGCAATAAATTGTTTTACATAAAAAGGCATATCTCGTTTTGGCTTTAAAACAACAACATTTTGACTTGTATAAAAATCTTTTGGTTGAATAAAACATGAACCTAAATACTCTCATCATAAAGATAAGGTTAAATATCAAGCTTGATATGGATTTATATTGTGTATTTTATTTACAGATGTAGTTATTCAATTATTAGCATTTGCTCTTCATACAAAATTAATTTTAGGATTATCTGTTTCCATTTTTGATTTATCTAATTTTGAACCAGAATCTATATCAAACAAATATTCATCATATAAATGAAAATCTTTCCACTCTTGGAGATTTATTTTTTTATTTTCTCTTTCCTTTTTTAATTCTTGCAGTTTCTTTTTTACTTTTATTTCGATGTCTTTCATATAATTTTCCATATATTCTCGGTCGGGTTCTCATGTTTCAGTTGCTGGGAGTTTTATTTTTAATTCTATTGCTATAGCTCTACGAAATTTATTTCAATAATCAAAACCTTTAGTTAAAGCACTTTTTCTAAAACATGAACAAAAAAATAATAAACAATTTTTAGTTCGTTTTATCTGATATGGACTTTTTGGATAAAGTCATTGGACATGAGCATATCATACAAAATTATTTTCTTGATAAAAAATAGTATTAGCATCAACTGTATCAGAAAATGTAATCATATTTCATTGTTCAGTTGGTTTATTTGATGTAAATCATCATATTCAGTTGTTGAAGGAGGAATTTACAACTACTGGAAAATCTCATCAATCTAGTAAGTTCGAATTAGTTAATTTATAAGCTTTAGTTGGATGTATATCAAACAAATCTCCAACTCTGACTTCTTTCCATTTAGTTATATCTGTTTTTGTCATTCTTCAGAATTATCTTCTAAAAAATCACTTCAATACATGATTCTTTTGATAAGATTTTCTTTAAAATCTTTTACGTCTATTCATTCTTGAAACATTTCATAATCCATCATTGTCTTGATAAAATCTTCTTCATATAGTTCAAAAGGCTTCTCTGGCATTTGGTAGGATAAATGTTCTTCAGGTTTTATTCGTTGAATAGTATCATTTCATGATTGTTTATGAATTACTTCATTTCGATATTTTTCAATTTCATCTCGTTTTCATTTAATATCTTGTCTTCATTGATTTTTTACTGTTTCTAATCCATCTTCTTCAATATAACAAGCAAAAATTTCAGCTCAATTCTGAGGAATTCAAGACTCAAATACAAAAATAGAAGTCGTTACTCATTCAGAAAAAACATTTTCAGGAAGTTTTATTATTTTTGTTAATTTATGCTTTTTTAGTAAATCTTTACCTCATTTTTCTTTTTCCAATTTTTTATCTGGAAGTATAAATCAGCATTTTGTTCAAATAGAAACATTTTCCAAAACATTTTTCACGATTTTAAGACATCAATATTTAGTTTCAAATGGTGGATTCATCAAAACTTTTGTAATATTCTTTTCTCTAATCCATTTTCAGGCTTCTTCTGTTCTTGAATCCATTTGCTCTAAATTTGTTTTTCAGTCTTTATGAATAAGCATATTTGCGCAAGATAAAGCAAATATTTCTCTATCTAACTCAATTCAATAAAGCTGTTTTAACTTTATTTCTTTTGATTTCTCAGTTCCAACTCATCAAGCTTCTTTTATCATATTACACATTGATTTAACAAGGAAAGCGCCACTTCCACACGCAGCATCAAGAATTATATCATTTTGATGAACATCAAGAATTTGATACATCAATGATGTTATATGGTCTGGCGTAAATACTTGTCAGTGTTCTGATTTTCATTTATATCTATTAAATTCATTGAAAAAGATTCACATCACATCTTCTCAATTCCAATTATCAGAATTAACACAATCTGAAATTTTTGAAACATCATCAATAAAATTATCAATAGCTTCCTGATTATCAATAATATTCATTTTAATTCATGAAAAACTTTCACACAACAAATCCATTTTAATATTTTGTCTTTTTGATTCTTCTAATGATTTTGAAAGTGTATTCAAAATAGACTGATGAAACAATGAATACTCCATTCATTTTACTAAAACAGCTCAATATCTTTTCGCAACCAAAGCACAGGCTGTAAAAATCATTCTGTGATATAGATTTTTAATTCAGAAATTGAAATGTAGAGAATCATTTATTCTTTTTGTTAATGTGAATATTAGTTGTTTATCTATTCATTGATTAGTAAATAATTTTAAGTAATAGTCCTTATTTTCAAGTTTTACAGAAAGATTTTTTATTTCATCATGATTTTTAAAAATTCTGATATCTTCACCATTGTAAAGAATTCAGATAACATTTTTATATTTTCATAAAGTGATATCCACATTTTTCAAAAGCTCATCTTCTCGCTTTTTATCGTTCAAATTAATATCACTGTTTTTTGCTTCTAAAATAATTGCAGGATCGTTTGTATTTTGTGGTAAATATCGTCAATCTGGTTTATTTTGATTTCATTTAAATCATAATTGATTAAATGATGTAAGTTGTCAAACTCATGATTTTACTTTTTCTGTACTTTCAAATCAAAGAATCTTTCAAGCTTCATCTCTAACTTGATCTTCTGTAAATCTTGGCATAATAAAAAAAATGAAAGGTGTAAAGCAACCCCCTTCATGCAAATCAAACAAAAAAAGGACGATTTACACTTTGCGGGTTGCGACACCAATCAACAAACGCTTTTTACGGACGATATTAATTTTGCAAAAATGCAAACCGCCCGTTTTTATAAAAAACGTGAATTTTGTTGATTCTTTAATGTCGCACAATTTTTATAAAAATATACAAAAATATTTCAATCGTTTTTTTAATTATAATTTTTAGTAGCAAAAAACTTGAAATTAAAAAAAATATATGTATAATATAAATGTTTACGATGGGAGCCGAGAGCAATTATCTTTCGTCCCTATGGAAAACCTTAGAATAAAATCTAAGGTTTTTCTTTTTCTAACAAATATTTTAAATCTTGTATTGATTGAATATTTGATCATGCTGCTTTTTTTAGCAATAATGAGGCGCTTTCTCTACTTGGGATTAAAACCCTTCATAAAATATTCTTTTCACGAAATTTATCAACTAATGTATTATAATCTCAATCCGAAGATACTAAATATGCTTTTTCCAAATCGTTTTCATAATAATCTACCAATGATTCTATAGCTATATCTATATCGACATTTCATTTAACTGCTCAATTTGGCAAAATCATAGAATTTTTGAAAATAACTTTATATCATATTCATTTTAATTTTGTATAAAAAGATTCATAACGAGTCAAATATCATTGAAATATTTTTATCTCATCAAGTCAAAACTTATTGATAGCATAAGTATAAAACTTTCATCGATCGAGAGTCCATCATAAATATTCAATAGCTTTATGTACATTTTGTGCATCAATATACATAACTTTCATATTTTTCTATCACGAATAAATTTAGTAAACATTATTTTCGTTATCTCAATTTCTCTAATTCTTCATTAACAATTCCAATCACTTTCTGAGAAATTTCATCAGATGAAACTAATTCAAAATCAGCAGATGTACGAAGTTTCAATTCTACATTTGGTAAATTTTTGTCTCAAACTACGATACGAATTGGATATCAAATCAAGTCCGCATCTTTGAATTTCACTCATGGACGTTCATCACGACTATCCAAAAGTACATCAATTCCAGCTTTTCTCAATTCTGAATAAATTTTGTCTGAAACTTCTTTCATATTATCTTTGTACATTACAGGTACTATGACTACTTGATAAGGAGCAACACTCATTGGCCAAACTATTCCATTTTCATCATGATGTTCTTCGATAATTGATGCCAATGTACGATCAACTCAAATTCCATAACATCACATGATTGGAGTTACAGATTTTCCATTTTCATCCAAATATGATAAATTCATTGATTTTGTATATTTATCTCATAGTTTGAAAATATGTCATAATTCATTTCATTTTTTTGAATACAAAACTTCTCCACATTCTGGACATCTATCTCATGGAACAACCAAACGGACATCAGCTATCAATGATGGAGTAAAATCACGATTTGGCTCTACATGAATGAAATGGACATCTTTTTTCAATCATCATGTCACAGCATCATGCATATCCATCACTGAATTATCAGCGATCACAAATGTATTTCACAATTTTACTGGTCAAGCAAATCATACTGGAGCTCATGTGATACGAACCACATCGGATTCAGCCGCCAATTCTACAGAACTTGCTTTCAAAAGAGCACAAAGTTTAGCTTCATTTACATCTAAATCTCCACGAATACAAACAGCTACAAAATCTTCTGGCAATTCAATTCATGGATTTTCTACATGATATATCAAAGTTTTGATAAATGATTGTGGTGTAGTTTTCAAAAATTCAGACAATTCTTCAATAGTTTTTACATCTGGAGTGTCTATTTCTTGTACAGATTCACTTGTCTCTTTTTGTACATTTCCATCTTTGTCCAATGGTAAATCTGCTTTACAAGTTGCTTTCTCATCATTTGCTGCATATTTACATTTTGGACACAAAATCAATGTATCATCTCATATTTCACTTTCTACCATAAATTCTTCCGATCCAGATCATCACATAGCTCATGTATCAGCTTTCACTGGGATGATATTCAATCACATACGTTTAAAGATACGATGATAAGCAACAGCTGCTTTCTCATAAGAAATATCTAAATCATTTTGATCTTTGTCAAAAGAATATGCATCCATCATGGTAAATTCACGACCACGCATTACTCCATAACGAGGACGAATCTCATCACGATATTTTGTATTGATTTGATATAATGTGAATGGAAGTTGTTTGTGTGATGTCAAATTTTCACGGACTAAAGCTGTCACTCATTCCTCTGCCGTTGGAGAGACTACCATATCTTGACCTCCACGATTCCTAGCTTTCAACATTTCTGCTCACATTTTTTCTCGACGTCATGACTCTTTCCATATTTCAGCTGGTTGTATTACAGGGATTTTCAATTCAAACATTCAAACTTCATCTAATTCTTCACGGATAATATTTTCTACTTTACGAAAAGCTTTCAATCACATTGGCATATATGAATAAAGTCCATTTCCCAATTTCCTAAGTAAACCTGCCCTCATCATCAACTGATGACTAGAAATCACAGCATCATTTGGAGCTTCACGCAATGTTGAAATAAATATTTTTGATCTTCAATCATTCAAATCTACCATTAGATATTTTTACAAAATTAAAACAAAGATAATTATATATACGATTTTCTATCCATTTTTCAAATAAGAAAATAAAAAATTTTATCATAATAAAAAAAATGGACAACATCATTATATTCATAATATCATCCATTTTTTAATTTTAATTAATATTTATTTAATCTCATATACTACATTCACATCCAAAGAGATTTTCATCTCACCTAGAGAAATATCTGATCACATTTCAGATTCTTCTTCAATACTATCATTGAAAGCCATATTCTTCATTGTTGATGTAACTGCATAATCATAATTTCTATTTTCTACTATAGACACAGGTTTACCAAGTTTTACTCCAGCATAATTTGCTAAATCATTTGCTTTTTGTTCTGCTTTTTCCAAAGCCAACTTTCTAGCTTGAGAATAATACTCTGTTTTGTCATCTACATCATAACTAATATTATTTACAAGTACTCATCAAATTCCTGAAACTTCTGACAATATTTTTCAAGCAACTCATTCATTCTCAGTATCTACTCATTTAATTTTGATTTGCAATTCATGAGTAGCCGTATATCACAATGATTTCCTACCATTATCAGTCCAATCATAAGCTTCATATACATTTACATAAGTAGTCTGCACATCAGAATTTTTTATTTTATAATTTTTTATAATATCTTTTATTTTATTAATTTTCTCATCTACTTGTTTTTGCGCAATAGATGTAGTTTTTGCTGTTTCCTCTACACGTACATTCAAAATCAAAGTATCTGGAGTCACTCTAACTTCTCAATTTCAATCAACTGTAATCGTATGCTCTGCAGCAGATCCTGTATTTACTGAAAATTTTGTCTGACTAAGCATAAAACATCAAATCAAAATCGTAATACAAATAGCAATCAATGAAATTAAATTTTCTTTTTTCATGATATTTTTGTAAAAAATTAAAATTATTTGAAATTAATTTATGAATTATTACTATCATTTCAAGATAAATATAATTGCATGATTCGAATCATTATTAATTATTCACTTTTAATTATTAATTATTAATTATGCTAATCACTTTATGATGAAAAGCTGGTAGTGGAAAATGAACCGTTTCAAAAATTTTGGCAGAAAAATTATGATATGAAATCATTTCAATATGAGATATGAAAAGAAAACTTGCAAAAGAAATGTGATTAAACATCCATGAATTTAATCTTTTGTGAGAGAAGCCAGAAAATGCAAAAGAGTTTGATTTAAAATACGAAGAATATCAAAGATCATTAGACATAAATTCAAATATCATATTGGATAGTAGATTATGATTTTTTACACAGCCAAATGCTTTCAAAATATTACTTACAGTAGATGAAACAATTGCATGAGAAAGAATTCGAAATGCAAATAGAGACACAGACAAACAAGAATCATTACAAGCGGCTATCCAAGAAGTCCACAATAGAAATCAAGCTGATTATAAAAGATATATCAAACTATACGATATCGATTTACGAAACGAAAAAAATTATGATTTGGTAATTGATACATGAGATAAAACAGCAGAAGAAACAGCAAATATCATTTTAAAAAATTTTTTAAAGTAAAAAGGGGTGCATCACCCCTTTTTTGCAACAAGTTCTGAGACCTTTTCTACAAGGTCTGAAACCTTAATATTTCCCGTCGTGTCAGAATCATCAGAAAATTTGATTGAAAATATTTCCTGAATCTCATAACGGATTTGGACGAAATCCAAAGAATCAGCCCCCATGTCTGCTAAAGTATCAGACTCAACAATTTCTGAGACTGACACACCTAAGTGTTCCGCAATAATTTGCAAAACTTTTAATTTAATAACACTTTCCATATTAATATTTTTATTAGCTGCATTATTATAACCAAACAAAAAATAATGTCAATAAAAAAAAGGAGTCTATTACAACTCCTTAATAAAATCAAACATCTCCTGCAGTGACACATTCACCAACTCTCGAAACTTATCATCTGAAATATCACAATCATTACCTAATAAAGTTTCAATTTTATACTTCAAGTCCCACCCCTCAAGAGAATCTAGTCCAAGATCCGACAAACTATGTCGCATTTCTTCCTCAGAACCAGTTATAGTTGTGTCAAGCACATCATTCACTAATTCAATAAATTCATTCTTTTCCATAATTTTAATTTTTATTTTTTAACTATTTTTCCACAAAAAATAAGATAATGTTTTATAGCACTATGTCAATAGTTTTTCCATATCTATAAAATCCAATTCTTCTAACCTTTTTTTCTGTATAAATTCAGGGATATTAAACATTTCTTTTCATTGTTTTTCCAAAATTTTATTTATTGCTCATAATGTCTTCCTACTAAATGGAGAATACAAATCCAAAAATTTACATAAAAAATCAAAACTTATATCTTCTATATACTCTTTTTTACAAAATTCTACTAAACAACTTTTTACTTTTGGAGCAGGATTAAAAGACTTTTGTCACACCGTCTTACAATAAATCACTTCATAAGCATAGTTTACAAGCCACCAAAGATAAGATTTTTTATTAGAAACTGTCTCAATTTTATGTCCAACTTCATCTTGAATCATAAAAAATCATCAAAAATATTTTTGAGTTCATTGAGCAAAAAATTTCCTAAAAATTGGCGATGTAATATAATATGGCAAGTTTCACACAATCAAAATGTTGCTAGGGTCAATATCTATAAAATCTGATATTTCTGTTTGCAAAATATCTGAAAATATAATTTGTTTTTCATCCAAAATTTGAGACAAATATTGTTTCATCACCATATCTTTTTCAATTACAAAAAAATTGTTTGAAATATCTTTTATTTTTTTTGTTATTGCTCATTTTCATGGTCAAATCTCTACAATACATTGCAAATTATTTTTTTCATAGATTTTTTTCACCTTTTCAGCAATATAATTTTGTACTTTTGTATCCACAAGAAAATTCTGTCATAAATAACTTCACATTAAAACAACATAAAATAATAAACAACTTATTATATAATGATTTATTATTAAAAAAAAAGGAAGAAATACATCATTCCTTCCTTAAATCATCTTTTTTTTCGCATCCCTTTTTAGAATCATTAGCAAATTCTTCCTCAAATGGTGAAAATTTTGCTTTTTCTATACGATAAGTGGCAGCACAAATCACCCCAAGAAGAGCAATAGGAAGCAAAAGAATTTTCCATAAATTTTTTTTATTTTTTTCCATAGCTTTTTGTTTTTCAATCAAATCTTACTATTTTATTTTTTTAATTCAAGAAAAAAAGGCACAAAGTAAAACACTTCATACCTTTAAAAATTTATCAATCTTTCTTTGCTTTTGAGCAAAGGAGATCAACAAGCTCTCCAATTGTATGTACCGCTTCAAATTCCTCGTCAGAAATCTTAATATTCAGACCATCTGTACAAAAAGTCATAAGTTGGGCCATATCAAGAGAATCAAGCCCTAAATCATAGACAAAACTTTTATTCAAAACATCTGGATCTTCATAATCCAAATGTAATCTTAGTGCATCATTCAGATTTTGAACAATTTTTTTTAAAATAATTTTTTTTTCCATAATGCTAAAGCTTTTTTTATTTATTAGACAGTATTTTTTTAAACATAATCTTAAATATAAAACATTCAATATTTAGATTACTCACAATTATATATAGCAATTATACAACAAAAAGTCAAGACAAATAAAAAAACATTTTCATGTTGCAATTGAATATCGGAATATTATAAAAATATTTGGTTAAAATTTTGTAGTTTTTTATATAAATTAAAATTAAAAATAATGATCTTGTATATTATTATTTGAATTGTTGCATTATGAGTGGGTGCAGCATGATGATTTTTTGGATACAAAAAGACACTTACAGAAAAAGCTATCAAATTCAAAGAAAGGATGGCAAAAGCAAAAGAATTAGAAGATGAAATCTTACAAGAAGCCAAGAAAAAAGCAGATGACATCTTAGACAAAGCAGAAGAAAAAGCAGACAGAATTGAAGAACAAAGATTAAAAAAGATGGAAGACATCCAAAATAAATTGATGGAAAGAGAAGAAAAAATGGATGAAAAATTAGAAAAATTAGAAAAAGAAAGAGAAAAAGTAATTGAGAAACAAAAAGAGGCAGAAACTATAGTACAAAAGCAGACAGATAAATTAGCAGAAATAGCTGGACTAAGTAAAGATGATGCAAGAGAGCAACTTTTCACAAATATCGAAAATGAATACCAAGAAGATATAAAAGATTTTGTAGAAAAAATGAAAACAATAAAAGCAGAAGAAGCAGACAAAGAAGCCAGCCAAATCATAGCTAAAGCATTGCCTAGGATAGCTTCTGAAGCTGTAAATGAATTTACTGTAAAATCAGTAGATTTACCAAACGAAGATTACAAATGAAAGTTGATATGAAGAGAATGAAGAAATATTTCTTATTTTGAAAAATTAACTGGAGTTGAATTAATCATCGACGACACTCCAATGGTTGTTAGAATTTCATCTTTCGATAGTGAAAAAAGATTCATTGCTGCTACAGTTTTGAAAAAATTAGTAAAAGATGGAAGGATCAATCCTCATTATATCGAAACATTTTACAATCAAGTAATAGAAGATTTACCAAATATCTTGATGGAAAAATGAAAAGAAGCACTAACACAGCTAAATATACCTATGATGAAACCTGAAATTGTAAAATTAATTGGTCAATTATATCTTAGATATAGCTATGGACAAAATGTACGATTACACAGTGTTGAAGTAGCAAAAATTTCTGAAGCAATAGCAACAGAATTATGATTAGATCCAA
>JAZUKX010000043.1:0-3461 GCA_045643505.1 Candidatus Absconditabacterales bacterium
TTTATTCATAAACTTAAATCATAATATGGATTTTCAACAAAATATATCTATCGCTATCGATAATGTAATTTTTACTATTATAAACAACAAGATTCAGGTTCTTCTAATCTCAAGACCAATAGAACCATATAAATGAGAATGGACTTTACCTTGATGATATGCCACAGAAGGCGAAACACTAGAAGAAACAGCATATAGAAAATTATTAGAAAAAACTAATGTAAAGAATGTTTATTTGGAACAATTATACACTTTTTCAGATGTAGATAGAGACCCTAGATGAAGAACTATCTCAACAGCATATATGGCATTAGTATCAAAAGAAAATCTTTTATTAAAATCAAACCAAGAATGATCTACTAAATGCTTCCCAGTAAATGCCTTACCAAAATTATGATTTGACCATAGAGAAATAATAGATTATGCTATTAAAAGATTGAAGTGGAAGCTTGAATATACAAATATAGCACAATATATCCTACCAGAAAAATTTACACTCACACAATTACAAAATGTATATGAAATAGTTATGGACCAAAAATTTGATGTAAGAAACTTTAGGAAAAAAATCATGAAACTAGAAATCATAGAAGAGACTTGAGAAAAAGAAATTTGAAACAAATATAGGCCAGCTATGCTATATAAGTTTTCAAATAAAGATGTTGAAATTGTAGATATAATATAATTCACAAAACAAACAAAATCATTCTATACAACATAAGCACAAGCATATTGAAAACAAAGTGTTAATATTTATAATAAATTCGTTTATCATTAAAGGATAAATCATGAACCAAGAGCCTCTAGCATTTTTTCTACGCCCTGAAAAAATTGAAGACATGGTTGGACAAGAAAAAATATTGGAAAATATCAAAACATTCATAGCAAATTGAGCAATTCCATCGATGATTTTTTGGTGAACTCCATGATGTGGGAAGACTACTCTTGCTTTTGTATTATCAAAAATTTTGAATGCTGAATTTTATGGATTAAGTGGAGTAAAAAGCAAAAAAGAAGATCTAAATGCCGTACTTGAACGTGCAAATCAAAATAAAGCATATGGGACAAAGACAATATTATTTTTGGACGAAATTCATCGCCGAAACAAAGCACAACAAGATGCACTTTTGCCATTTGTAGAAAATGGATTGATTACATTGATTTGAGCAACTACTGAAAATCCAAGTTTCACGATAAACAATGCTCTACTTTCCCGTTGTAAAGTATTGGTTTTTGAGCCTTTGACTAGTCAAAATATTTTTGATTTTTTCAAAAAAAGTGAATGAAAAATCTTGGAAAAATATCCAAACATAAAATTAAATGATGAAAATTTCAAAACAATATCTGAATTATCAAATTGAGATTTGAGGAATGCTTGTAATTTATTGGAATCATGTATTTTATTGAACAAAAATTGAGAAATAAACAATGATATAATCAAACAAGCTTTCTGAAAACCAACTTACTATGATCGTGACTGAGAAGAGCACTACAATATCATTTCTGCTATCCACAAATCATTGCGTGATAGCGATCCTCACGCAGCTTGCTACTGGATTCAGAGGATGCTTTCTGCGGGTGAAGATCCACTTTATATCTGTCGTCGTCTACTCCGTTTTGCTTCTGAAGATATATGACCAGCAGATAATAATGCACTTTTGCTAGCAAATCAAGTTTACGATGCTTGTCACAAAATTTGAATGCCAGAATGCAAAGTTTTTTTGTTTCAATTAGCTTTATACTTAGCAAAAGCTCCAAAAAATAATATAACCGAAAAAATAGATATAGCCACTATGAAAGATGTCCAAAAATATTGAAATCTACCAGTCCCAATGCAAATTCGCAACGCTTCTACAAAATTAATGTGAGAACTAGGATACTGACAATGATATCAATATGCACATGATCATCCAGAAAATCGTCAAGCAGATTGAACAATCAAAATGGATAATCAGCATTTCCCAGATGAATTAAAAGGAAGGAAGTATTTCTAGAAAATACTATTATTTTATATTATTCTTTTCATATTCTTCTATTTTTCTTAATATAAAATTCTTATATCAACTATCATGCTCACTATCATTGACTATACTTCTCAATCTATCTAAAATACTCTTATTTAATCACTCAAATTTATCTAGATTTTCTGCAACACTTCGCCACGCTCAAGCAGCAACCAATTTTCATGCTATTACTTTATGATTTAATCACTCAAATTTATCTAAATTATATGCAACAGCTGTTCAACATCAAACATCAAACAATTTTCATGCTATTACTTTATGATTTAATCACTCAAATTTATCTAGATTTTCTGCAACCCTTCGCCACTCTCAAGCTGCAATCAATTTTTGCGCTACCTCTTCATCTAGTCACTCAAATTTATCTAAATTTCTTGCAACACTTCCTCACTCTCAAGCTGCAATCAATTTTTGCGCTATCTCTTTATGATTTAGTCATTCAAATTTACCTAGATTTTCTGCAACACGTCTTCACTCTCAAGCTGCAATCAATTTTTGTGCTATTTTTTTATGATTTAGTCATTCAAATTTACCTAGATTTTCTGCAACACTTCTTCACTCTCAAGCTACAATCAATTTTCATGCTATTACTTTATGATTTAATCACTCAAATTTATCTAGATCATATGCAACACTTCGTCACTCTCAAGCTGCAATCAATTTTTGCGCTACCTTTTCATCTAGTCACTCAAATTTATCTAGATTATATGCAACAGCTATTCACCGTCAATCATCAAACAAATTTTGCGCCACCTCTTTATCTAGTCACTCAAATTTATCTAGATTATATGCAACAGCTGTTCCCGCTCAATCATCAATCAATTTTTGCAATATCTCTTTATGATATTTTCAATCAATATTAGGCAAATCATTTATAAGTTTTTCATACTCTCTATTTCTTATCATATTAACAATATCTTCTGGAAGATCTGGATTTGCATTTTTTGTCTCATTTTTTCAATCATCATATGATTGTTCTATTTTCAAATCTTTATTTTCATCAAGTGCTGATAATGTAGCACTTCATGAAAACACATTTTCAACACCACTAAAATTTAATTCAGAGGATACCTCTTTGTTTTCTAAATTTATCATTTTTGCATTATTAAATTATAAAAATCATCATACTTGACTTTTTAATTATATCCAAAAAAAAAACTTGTCAAATTTTTGAAGACTTTTTTTTGTGGTTTTCACCACACATTTCAAACTTTTTTGAAAAAAGTTTGTATTTTTTGAATTTTTTTTTATTTTTTTACAAAAAAAATGTCCTGAAAAAAAATTCAATAATATGTCACGCAATTTCACTGCAAGCTATTCAAGTCTGTCCAATCATCAATAAACGACACTCAAGCGAATGAGCCTATGCAAATGAGCTTCGTATTCTCTCAAAAATATGAAATGACCAACATTTCTTGCTGAAATTTGCGTGCTTGAAAA
>JAZUKX010000044.1:0-11789 GCA_045643505.1 Candidatus Absconditabacterales bacterium
TAAAATTTTATCAAAATAATATTTTATTTATAGATATACAAGATATAACACTCCATTGACATTTTTTTGCTATTATGACAATTTTATCATTAATTCTTGATTATACAACAAATATATTTATCCTAAATAATACATAATTAATATATCTTAATAAATGTAAAATGAAAAAGTTTATAAAAAAAGTCATTCACTACGATCAATTATACGATACAATCAAAGATAGTATGTTTTATAGTGCTTGGAAAAAAGTTAATGGAAAAATTGCTGATTTCATCAATGAGCATCCTTCCAAAGATTTTTTCATCATATGAGTAACAGGGACCAACTGAAAAACCACCACAGTGAATTTATTACACAAATTGTGCAACGATCTCATTGCCCCTACAGTTATGATCAGTACTGCTTGTATCAAAATCTGAAATACAACTCAATTAAATGACAAAAAAATGACATCTTTAGATGCTTATCAATTACAAGCTATTTTAGCTGATGCAAAAAACAAGTGATGCAAAATCGCTATTTTAGAAGCATCATCACAATGATTAGATCAAAGTAGATTTGAGTGAATTAGTTTTGATTATGCCGTATTGACAAATGTGACTAGGGATCATCTAGATTACCACAAAAATATGGAGAATTATGCAGAAGCAAAAAAGAAATTATTCAAATATGTATTAGAAAATAGAAAAGAAATAAAATATGCAAGTTTTCCTATGGATGATAAAATAGGAAGAGAATGGCATGAAGAAATGGCTTTTGATAAAAAAATTACATATTCTATAGTCAAAACCGCGACACTACAAGCCATAAACATTGTAGAGACAGACAAATCCACAGATTTTGATGTTTCATATTTATGAGTCAATTACCATACATCTATCAAACTTTTGTGAGAATATAATGTACTAAACTATCTAGCAGCACTCAGTGTCTGAATACAAATATGACTAGATATCCAAGCTTGTATGAAAAGTCTTTCCGAATTCGAATGAGTTAGTTGAAGGATGGAAAAAATCGAGCACAATTGAATAACTTATTTTATAGATTTTGCACACGATCCTGATGCTTTAGAAAAAACTCTAACTTATTTACACAAAATAAAATGAGAAAACAGATTAATTTTGGTATTTTGAGCTCCATGAAATAGAGACAAACTCAAAAGACCTGAAATGTGAAAAATATGACGGCATTTTAGTGATATAATAATCGCTACTGATGATGATCCTGACACAGAAAATAGATTAAAAATATTAAAACAATTGGTACAGGATATAAATTACAAAGATAACTCAAACAAAGAATTATATATCATTCCAGAAAGAGAATTAGCAATCAAATTTGCTACACAATTAGCAAAACCATGAGATATTGTCATGCTAGCCTGAAAATGACACGAACCAATCCAACGGACAAATTTTGGTACAAGGAAATGGAATGATAAAATCGAATTACAAAAAATATTACAAAATAAAATTTAAAAAAAATCATTCATTATTAATCATTCATTATTAATTATTAATCATAATGTATATTGTACTCGATCTTGAAACGACATGACTTTCAAAATTTAAACACAAAATTACTGAAATAGCTGCAATAAAATTTGACTGAGAAAATATTTTGTGAACATTTCAAACATTGATAAATCCAGAAAGGAATATTCCTTCAGAGATAACTCGCCTTACAGGAATCACAAATAAAATGGTAGAAAATGCTCCATTATTTTCAGAAATTATTCCTGATTTTTTGGATTTTATACAAGATAATATTATTGTAGCACACAATGCTAGTTTTGATTACTGATTTTTATCTGAGAATATATATAGACATACTTGACAACGAATCACAAACGAATGTTTATGTACCAGAAAATTAAGTAGTAGACTACTTCCTGACTTACCAAAAAAAAATCTATGATCATTATGTGAATATTATTGATTGACAAATCAACGTGCACATAGAGCTATGTGAGATACACAAGTGACTGTAGAAATTTTTAGAAATTTGCTAAATCTACTAAAAGAAAAATGAATAAGAAATAGCTTTGAAATAATTGATTTTCAAAACAAAAGAATTTGTGATTGTATATAGTATCATTTTTTTTTTAAATGACAAGTGATATTTTCAATATAATAATATAATTTTTGATAAAATTACAATATTTGATTACAATTATACATGTAGAATTTTTATTTACAAATAATTGTATTTTATGGTTGATTATGAATATTGTCAAAGTACATTAAAAGCACAATTTGTGAAAGATTTCACACAAAAAAATGCTTTATCAAAATTAATGACAGATTCTCGATGAACAGATAGATCTGAGTGTTTTTCTTATTTCTGAAATATGTCTAATATAAACAATTTCCTAACAAATGTACAAAATAACAACGAACAACAACCAGACATTTACGATACCTGAAAAAATGAGACATGAAGATATGACAACGGAATTGTAGATTTAAGTATCGAAGATTCTATTACTTTAGCTTGAATTTATACCTGAGCTTGACATAATGCCGCCACTGAAACTACTAGCACAACAGAATCAAATTCAGATTATTTTAGTGAAATATGAAATTTTTTTCACACAGCACGACATCGAACAAAACTAATTATAATATTACTACTCATTTTTTTGATATTAAAAAAATTATTAACAGTATTATTCAGGCGAGGTTATGCTTTTTTAAATCACAATAGGATGATTTATCTAAAAATCTTAGTACCTAGATGAGATAGTAAAGTAGACCGTGAACAAGCTAAAGAAGTAGCCAAAGATATGAAAGAAAAAATTGGAAGGATGACTCAAGTATATACGAGTTTAAATAAACTATGAAAACTTACTTTCTTGGACAAAATATATTATAAATTATTTAGAAAGCCAAGAATTTCATTGATGATGCATTATGATAATTGAGTTTTGAATTTCATTATTTGATGTTATCCTGAATACAAGACAATCATAGAATGATGAATATGAGCTCAATATCCAGAAAGTTCTGTAGAAATCATCAAAGAACCAAATATTTTCAAAAGAAAATATTCAAAAGTAATGCCACTTCAATCTGAAAAAGATTCTGTATACACATTGAAATTATTTAAAAAAATGAGTGATGATCCTATCAACAACATAATAGATGCTATCTGAAATATTTCCAAGTATGACACAGCTACTGTAATGCTAAACATAAAACCATTGAGAGATGAATGGAATGACCAAGCAAAAGTAAAAATAGATAGATTATACAAATGTCTAGATTTGACCCCTGATTGATTCTTTGCCAAAATATTTACTGGTATAAAAAAATTTTTCAAATTAATGATATCTGGAGATAATCCAAAATGACCAAAAGCCGAAGATGTAACAATGGTTCGTATGGTAAAAGCACAAGAAGACACATTAAACGACATGTGAGAAGAAGCTGGATTTCCTGCATTTGAAGCATGATTAATGTTAATCACATCCAGTGATGAGAAAGAAAAAATATCATACAATATGGAAAATCTAATCTGAGCATTTAGTATTTATACAGATGAATATTGAAACGAATTAGAACAATTGGAAAATAAAGCTAGTTTACTATGATTTATTGCGGATCCACTACGAAAACTATCTGCAGTATACTGATTGACTAATTTATTTTATAAATCAAATATATTTACGACATGAGAATTGACCTCACTATTTCATTTACCAGACTATACTTACAACCGTGCAAATTGTATAGAATGGATGCAATATAAAGTCGTAGCAGCACCATCAAACTTACCAAGTTTCATTTGATGACAAGAAACTTGATTTATAATCAGCTGAAGCTTAGCAGAATCTTATAAATGATGAAATTTGTCAGAAGTACTTAAAGAATACAAAAATCACCGAGCTGTATGAAAAAAGACAGTAGAAGAAGAAAAATTAGTACCAGTAGAAGAATACAAAAGTAACGATCTTGAATGAAAAGATATAGTAGAAAAAGATGGAAAGCAATATGTAAAAGAAATTGAAAGTAAAGAAGTATATGGATACAAAGTGTACAAAGATTGAATTTTACTAGGTACAAATATCTATAGAAACAAATATTCTCCTGTATATATGAAAAGAGAAGATAGGACTAGACATCATTACTGTATATGAAAATCATGAACCTGAAAATCTGTATTTTTACAAACACTTGCAAGGCAAGATATGTGGAATGGAGATTGACTTTGCGTGATAGACCCACATGGAGATTTAGTAGAAGATTTATTGCATTATGTCCCTAAAGAAAGGGCAAAAGATGTCATTTTCTTTGATGCTGGAAATGAAGATAGACCAATGTGATTAAACTTATATGAAATCCAAAATATTGATGAAGCTGACAGAACTGTAAACGATGCAACAGAAATATTTTTGAAAATGTTCGGTCCAGAGATTTTTGGTCCACGTATTCAAGAATATTTTAAATATGGTAGTTTAACCGTACTTGAAGATTTTGAAGACAGACCTACAATTTTGGATATTACAAGACTTTTCACTGATGAATGATTTAGAGAACGTAAAGTTGCATTAGTAAAAAATCCAACTGTAAGAAATTTCCGAGAAAAAACATATAATGCCATGTGAGATAGAGAAAAAGCTGAAATTATTCCATATTTCAGTTCAAAATTTGTATCATTTAACACAAACAGATTAATCAGAAATATTATTTGACAAACAAAATCTGCATTTAATATTGAAGATGTAATGAATAACCAAAAAATATTACTAATTAGCCTTTCAAAATGAAAAATTTGAGATATTAATGCACAATTACTTTGAATGATTTTGGTATCAAAAATATATAATGCAGCAATGGCACGTGCAAAGATGCCAGAAAAAGAAAGAAAAGATTTCTACCTATATGTCGATGAGTTCCAAAACTTCGTATCTGGTACATTTGCAGATATCTTATCAGAAGCCAGAAAGTATAGATTAGCTCTAATCATGGCTCACCAGTATATCGCACAATTGGAAGCATGACAAGGATTAAATAAATCCGAATGATGAAAATGAGATGTAAAAGCTGCCGTATTTGGTAACGTATGAACTATGATGTCATTCAAAGTCGGTGCTCCCGATGCTGAATTTTTGGAAAAAGAATACCAACCTGTACTTTGAGCTTGAGATATTACATGAATTGCAAACTATAAAGCATATATTAAATTAAATATAGACAATGCCACTACCCGTCCATTTAGTATGAATGCAATTTATACAAAAGATTACCAAAACAAAAAAATTGTACCTATTTTAAAAGAATATTCTGCTAAAAAATATTGAAGAGACAGGAGATTTGTAGATGCAGAAATGGCTGCAAGATTATGAATGGGATTTGAAGATGAAGAAAATAATGAAGAATGAACAATGAATGATACAAACCAACAAGCAACCGAAAATTACCAAGCTAACGCAAATCAGCAAATCAATGAAAGTTATCAAGCTGATGAAAATCAACCAAGCGATGAGAATTATCAAACTGATGAGAATTATCAAACTAACGAAAATCAACAAACTGACGAAAATCAACAAAACGATGAAACATATCAGGCTGATGAGAATTACCAATCTGATGAAAATTACCAATCTAATGAAAGCTACCAAACAGATGAGAATTATCAAACTAACGAAAATTACCAAACTGACGAAAATCAACAAAGCGATGAAACATATCAGGCTGATGAAAATTACCAATCTGATGAAAGCTACCAAACAGATGAGAACTATCAAACTAACGAAAATCAACAAAGCGATGAAACATATCAGGCTGATGAGAATTACCAATCTGATGAAAGCTACCAAACAGATGAGAACTACCAAACTGACGAAAATCAACAAGATGAACAGAACTACCAACCTGGCGACTATTCTCAATCTGATGAACTTTCTGAATCTGAGAATAATTTTCAAGCTAACAATGACTATTTATTTAATGAGAACAATCAAGAATATACAAATTCACAGACAGATATTACTCAAAATAATCCAACAAACGGAAATCTTATTACAAATACAAATGAACTATTTGATGATGATAATCAAACAAACAACAATTACACACCACAAAACACACAAACACAAACAGACGCAGAAAACAACAACTGAAATAATCAAACCAATTCACAACTCAAAGATGATTTATAAAAAAAATAATTTGATTTTTTATTTTCATATTATATAATCACACCATTGTTTAATTGTAATAATTTTATAAATGAAATTACTAATAACTTGCTTTGAATGAACAGCACCAATATTATCTAACGAATTAAAAATCATGTGATTTAAAACTTTTGATAATTTCTCCACATGAATGTATGTAGAATGTGAAAATATAAAAGATATATGGAGATTAAATCTAAATTCAAGAATTGCAAATAAAATTTTCCTTGAGGTATGTAGTTCACACATAGATAATTTTGATTCTCTTTTTGATTTTGTAAACGGAATCAACTGGCAAAACTATATCACAAAATGACACAAAATAGAAATATCTGCAAATATTTACAATTCAAAAATAAATAGTACAAAATCCACACAAAGTATTGTCAACAAATCAATACTAAAAAAATTATTATGATGAGAAAATAAGCAACGATTCTCAAATCCAGATTTTGAGCCAATCAATATTTTAGTACAAATCATAGAAGATAAATGTTCTATATTTGTAAACACATCTGGGATTTCACTACACAATAGATGATACAGAATTGAAACTTGAGAAGCACCATTAAAAGAAAACCTGGCAGCAAGTATTGTCAGACTTTGTAATCGACACTACAAAACTCCCCTACTAGATCCAATGTGTTGAAGTGGTACAATCTGCATTGAAGCGGCTATGATTGCAAAAAATATTGCTCCAGGACTAAAAAGACATTTTGCTTTTGAGTCTTTTGCCGATTTTGACACAAACGAATTTAACAAAATGAAAAATGAACTAAAATCAAAAATATTCAAATGAGACTACAAAATTTTATGATATGACATAAATCCAAAAATGGTTGAAATTGCTCAAAAAAATGCAAAATCAGCATGAGTAGATGATATCGTAAGATTTGAAACACACGACATTTTTGATAAAACAAAATTTGAATGATTTATAGTAACCAATCCTCCTTATGGAAAAAGGTTGAGAAACTACAATTTAGATTGATTATATCAAAATTTAATCAATTTATACAAATGAAATCTTGGTTGTTTCATTTCATCTCGAGAAAGTGTAGACAAGATTGTTTGATATGATTTCAAAATAAAAAATTTAAATAATAATGGTGAAATGGTGAAAGTTTATTTGAAAAAATAAAAGATAAAATAGAAAAAAATCACCCAAGATTCCTCTCAGGTGATTAGTCTATCGGCTAATGTCTAGCGACTAGTGACTATTGTCTAGCGACTAATTTATTCTATTCAAAATAAGTACATTTCTTAACTCAAGTATCTTTCACAGTCAATGTACCAAAATCAAATGTATATAAAGAGACATATCAATTATCATTATCATTTTCACAAATTGGAAGTTCATCAGCCTTATTAGGATCCAATTTCTGATAAAAATCCAATCATGCTTCTGTCAGAGCCAAAGATCAATCTCTCGAAACATAATTTTCATGAAATACAAGTTCATTTGTCTCTATATCATAGATTTTCACTTCTCTAATATCAGCACTTGTCCCTAAATCTACTACTAAATATTTTCATTCCACAGCAAACAAATACTGAGGATCTTCATTATCCACCAAAGAAAATACTAATTCATCATTTTCATCATATACATTAATATCTTCTCATACCATTTCTGTTCTCTCCAACGTTTCTGCTCTATAAGTATGCGAGACCACAATTTCATTATTTTCATTTATCATTCATGGTCCATCCAAAATATTATCATCAACATTTGTACATCCAGTTAAAAGCATCAATGCAAAAACTGGTATAATCAACAATAAATTTTTCATTACGTATACATTATAATAAACTAAAATAACAAATTTCAATCCTATTATTAATTCTTATCTATTCATTATTCACTATTTTATGCATAATTCCATTAATTAATTTTGGAGATCATTCATCATCATACCTTTTTGCTAATTCAATAAGTTCATTTAGCAAAATTTCTTTTGGTGTTTCCAATACTTTCCACTCTATATATCATAGCAAAAACAACGCTTGATTCATCGTATTCATTTGTGAAAAAGAAAAACTTTGAGTATGATTATTTACAGCATCAATTGCTTCTTGTAGATATTTTTCATAAGCACTTCATACTTTCATCACATAATCCATATCAATTTCTTCAATATCTCGTTTATCAAAAAATTTCTTCACAAAATAATCAAAATTTGAATCATCAGATGAAAGCAATTTTTCATTTATCTTTGCCAAAATCACTTTTTTGTTTTCTTCAAATTCTTCTTTTTTCGATGGAAAAATATTTTCTACCGATAAAACCTCGGTCAATACCGAATCTTGGTTTGGTAAATTATGAAAAAAGCAGCGCTGATAGAAATAACTCAGCACTACTTTTCTCGCATTTATCCTATTTCAGACTTTCATACACTAATAAGATTTATAAATAAAGACTAAGCTTCAACGATTTTGCTATCTTTTGATTTTATAGTCATTACTTGTTTTCCTTTATAATATCCACAATTTGGACAAACTCTATGAGATAGTTTAGCTTTTCCACAATTTGGACATTTTACAACATTGTATTTAGTAGACAAATCTTTCAAAGTCAATCTCTCTCGTGTAGAATGTCTTTGATTACTCTTGTGTACTGATATCTTTTTTCTTGGTCAAATTCCAGCCATTGTAATTTTCTAATAATAATAAAGATCTTATTTTACAAAACTACTCTGTAGTTTTTTTTGCAACTGTTTTTTTTGCAGCAGGTTTCTTTTCTGTTGTCTTTTTAGCAGGAGCTTTTTTTTCAGCTACAACTTTTTTCTCTGCTACTTTTTCTTCTGAAACTTTTTTAGCAGGAGCTTTTTTTTCTACCTTCACTTCTACAGGATCAACATTTACTACTGTTTTTAGATAAATTCTACCATCAAATCTCTCTTTGTTTGATTTTGAAAATCTAACTACACCATCAATACCTGCATGAATAGAATAATCATTTCAAAGATATGTATTTTTCCCAGCTTCGTATTTGTTTCATTTTTGTCTAACAATGATGCTTCAAGCTGTTGCCCTTTGTCATCCAAATATTTTGACTCCACGAAATTTTGGTTGTGAGTCTCTTAGGTTTTTTGCAGATCATGCTGCTTTCTTATGAGCCATTATAATTCATTAATTAATTAAATTTACTAACAGTAATATTTTATACTGATTTGACATTTATTGTCAAGATAAACATTTTTATAGATTACTCGAATCCATTTTCTTTTCTAAAGTGCTCTCATACAGGAAGCAATCTTCAGATAATCACATTTGATTTCAAGTCAGATAATGTATCTACTGCTCATCTTAATGATGCTCAAACCATTACCCTAATTGTTTCTTGGAATGATGCAGCAGACAACCAACTATCAGCCTCTTTAGCAATATTTGTCAATCACAAAGCCAATCTCTTTCATTCTGCTTGCATTTTTCATTGAGCTTCCAATTCCTTGTTGATTTTTATAAAATCTTCATATTTTACATAAGTTCATGGTATAAATCCAGACTCACCAGGTTTCTCTATAAATACTTTTGAGAACATTTGCTTTACAACTACTTCAATATGGATGTTATGAACTCATTGTCATTGCTCAGAGTAAACTTTTTTAATTTCTCTAATGATATATCTCTGAGCTTGAAGATCTCAAACAATATCTTTGTACATAGATACATCCAAAGCTCAATTCGTAAGAATTTGTCACTTCAATACAGAATCTCACTCTTTCAATCACTTAACAACTGTTAATCATTTATATGATTGCTTTGATGTTTCTTTTACTCACAATACTATTCCATCTTTCTTTACATCAATTACAACTCATTCTTCATGTACTTTCATTTTACCATTTCATTTCACAGCATAATCTGCTCACTTTTTCAAATTATCTCATTTTTTTACAATTATTTCATATCCATCTTTCAATATATATGGTTTTTTTCTGAAATCAGATTCTATATTTATGTACTTATCTGCTCATTTTTCTGAGAAATGAATAATTCAATCAAATGGAGCAACTACCGCTGGTCTCTTTGGTGCTCTCATCTCAAACAATTGTTTGATTCTATCAATACCACTCGCATCAGATTCAGCTTCTCAAGCCACTCATCATGTATGGAAAGTATTTAAAGTCAACTGAGTTGATGGCTCTCATATAGATTGAGCTGCTATAATTCATACAGGAACTCATACTTGTACCAATTCTCTAGTAGACAAATCCATACCATAACATTTTTGACAAACTCAACTTGGAGACATACATGTCAATGGAGATCTATAATAAACTCATTCAATTCAAGCATCTTTCATTATATAATCCACATTATTTTTGTTTATCATTTCTCATTCCCTCAATATTATTGTACCATTTGAATCTTTTACATCTTTTGCCAACACTCTTCATGTAATCATTTCTTCAAAGCTTTCTCCCATCAATTCTGCATCTTCTTTTGTTATATATATTGATTTATCTGTTCCACAATCATCTGTCCTAACTATAAGTTCTTGAGATGAATCACAAAGTTTACGAGTCAAATATCATGATTCAGCAGTCCTCAAAGCAGTATCAGCTTTTCACTTTCTTCATGAGTGAGCTGAAATAAAGTATTCTGTTGGTTTCAATCACTCTACAAAACTTCATTTAATAGGAAGTTCAATAATTTCTCATTTTGGATCTACAACCAATCATTTCATACCTGAAATCTGAGTCATGTGAGTCTGTGATCATCTAGCTCAAGAATCAACCATACTAAACAAATCATTTCCAGGTCATATAATTCATTTTAATTTATCTTCCACTTCTTTTTTTATTTCAGTCCAAACATCAATTACTAACCTATGTTTTTCAGATTCTGAAAAGAATCCTTTATAGAAATAATTGTATATTTCATTAGCTCTATCCTCTCCTATTTTCAAAATATCATATTTTTCTGTAGGCACCTTCATATCTGTAATATTTACTGTATTTGCAGACCAAGTAGCATAATGGAATCATAAATCTTTGATATCATCAGCTACTTTTACTGTAGTTGCCATATCATATAGGTCAAAGATTTTACTCAAAAGTTTTTTCAAATCCTTCTTTCACTGTTTTTTATTTACAAATCTAACTTTTTCTGGCAATACTGAGTTAAATATTACTCTACCAACTGTAGTAGTCAAAGGCTCTCAATTATATTTCATGACAATCTTATCTTTTTCTGTCAAATCTCCATTTTCAAAAGTTTTCATTACTTGTTCCATCGATTCGAAATATCATTTTACAGGAGTCTTTTCCAACCATTCCTCTTCTGTATTATAATCTGGATACCTCTTATCAAATCAATCTGTAATATAGTATATTCATAGTACCATATCCTGAGAATGAGTAATTGTAGGTTCTCAAGATCAAGGTCTCAAAATATTTTTGTCTGATGCTATAATTTCTCTCGCTTCTCTTTGTGCTTCTTCTGACAAAGGAAGATGTACAGCCATCTGATCTCAATCAAAATCGGCATTAAAAGCAGGACAAACTAATGGATGAAGCCTAATTGTCTTTCATGTCATCAATTTAATTTTGAAAGCTTCAATAGACAATCTATGCAATGTAGGAGCACGATTCAACAATAC
>JAZUKX010000045.1:0-2986 GCA_045643505.1 Candidatus Absconditabacterales bacterium
ATAAAAATAAAATAGATATTTTCAAAGAAGATTTACAAGAAATTGCTTTTTATTTTTGGAATATTGATGAAAATGTTTCAAAAATGATTTTGAATATAGATGATATTGTAAAAAGTTATATGTCTGGAGACAATGTATTGATAGAAAAAAAAGATACGATATTGGATACATTACAATATATCAAAAAAAACAAACATTATTTGTCTAATTTGTGATTTCAGAAGTATGAATGATTTATTTCTTTGCTTTCTGATTTACAAGACAATCGAAATGAAGTTTCGAAATTATTGTGAGAGGAGTGAGAATTTAATTATCTGGTAATATTGGAAAATACAAATGAAAAAAGACCAAATTGATGATTTTTTTGATCTTTTGCTTTTATTACAGTAAAGGATGGGAGATTGCAAAATTTGGAAATTGTAGATGCGTATTATCCTGATTATATTGCTCCATATACTCGTTTAATGGCTCCAGAATGGGCTAGTCCATTTTTGCCGGATTTAAAAATCTGATTTATAGCATGAAATAAATTTTGATTTTCTGATATTGATGGAAGTAATTTGAAATGGTTATATGAGAAAATGTTTAATTTAGATTATGATATGGAAAAAGTACAACAAACGATGGTGCCATGATTGTATGAAAAATTATTGAATAAATATATTAAATGAGTGATTTTTGTTAGATCAGATTTGATTGAATATTTAATTCCATCATTTAAAGAAAATGCTTGGGAATGGCAATTCCAAAATGCAAATGTGGATATTATTAGATGAGAAATTCGTGGAAATAAAAAAGAATCTTATATACAAGAAGTGACAAAGTATTTTAAAGAGCATTGTATTGAATTATTTCAACAGATTGTGAATAATTTTGATGAAATAATAAAAATGAATTATATTAATGTTTATTTGTCCAATGTGTCTGATGATTTACAAAATTTATTATTAAATCATGGTTTGAAGACTGTTTACAGTACTTGATTTATTTATGCTCGAGATACAAATACTTCTTATAATAAAGTGGATGATTTTGTGACTAAGAATATTCAAATTATGGATGAATGATGAAAAATAGTGATAGATTCAGATATTGATATTGTTGATATTTCATCTTTATCTGTATGAGATTATACAATGAAAATTTATTATACTTTGAATGTGCCAGAACATTATGTAAAATTTATTCGTAGTTTGGAAAGTAAATATTGAATTACTATGACGGATAGAGAATTGTGAATTTTAGCAATGAAACCAGCAAAATACGATGATAATCCGTATGAAAAATGGATGGAAACAAAAGCTACAGTTTATTTTCCACAAAATTTTGAAATAATTTCTGTATCGTGAGACCAAACTGAAAAAGGTCGTTTTTATGCACCATTTGCAAATGGATTGTATTATAAAATGCTTATAAATACAAATAATACTACAAAAAGTATTTGAATAGATTTCAAAGTAAATTAGTTGTATATTGTGTTTTATTGTTGAATAAGATAATATGAAATTTACTAATTCATAAACATGAATTTATAATTTAGTTAATTGTGAGTTTTTGTGTATTTACTATTTTTTATTATTTCAATTAGGGTTTTCAGAATTTTTTTCTATTGATTTTTTTTCAACATCTAATTCTACTTTTGTTAAATCTCTTCTTGTCCTTTTTTCAAATAGTTTTCATTGAGTTCTTTTCAATTTTTCCTGCATTATTGCTGCTCATTTCTCTGAATATCGATCAGCATATGGTTCAATCTTTTTTACTATTGGTCGTACTAATCTCAATTGAGGTACATTTTTGCATACTTTTTCAAAGATTCATAAATTTTGTTTAAACAGTCTAGCATCTTTTCAAATATTTCATATATAATCAGATTCTTTCAGAAAAAAAGGTTTTTCTAAAATTCAAAAACTAACTCACATTCTAAAAAGTGGCGCCATAGTTTCATTTATTTGTGTTTTTGGCGTGCTTATTCAAGATTTTGCAGCTTTTGTTACTTTAAATGGATTTAATGGATGTTTAACGGCATCAATTACTTTTGATGGATCTGGTGCTGGTCAAACTGATGCTGCGATGTGGTGTAATGATCAGGACACACTAATTATTTCGCCACTATTATAATATTTTAATTTTTCTTTTGGTCATAATCATTTTCGTTGATCTTTTATTAATTTCAAATCAGGATTGTGTTTTAAATCTTCAATAAATTGTAAAAATGTTGATTCTTTTTCTTTTTCTGAAAGAGCATTAAATTTATCAGTTGTCATGTTTTCAAAAAGACCTGTGTTTCAATTCTGCGTTTTAGATGTGTCAGTACTTTTGTCTTCTGTACTTTTTTTGTCTATATCTGGGTTATTGTTATTATTGTTTTCAGATATAGAATTTAAAAATCATTGTTCTATTCCCATTTTTTTATTTTATAATATAAATTACTTTGAAATTATTAAATTAAATAATTATTTTGCATTCTTTTTAGAAAAAAAATTGAAGTAAATTTTTTCACATGTTTTTTAATAGATTTTTTGATTCTATAGTTGTAGTGTAAATATATATAATGCAAATAAAAATATATTTATACAATTTTAATTATAAGCAAAAAATTTTTTTTGTCAAAAATATGCGGACTTTTTTTTTAAGAATTGTTCTAATTTAAAAAAAATTATTTTATTGTTTTGAAATTATATTGACTATCTGAAAAACTTTATTCTTCTAAAAATCTTTTTTTCCAATCTGATAGCATTTTGTGTAAATAGAAAATATTATGGAGCGAAAGTATGCTTCATCATAGTATTTCATTTTCTCTTAGTAAATGATGTATGTATGCTTTACTGTAATTTTGTAATCATAAGCAAGTATTTTCCAGTGGTGTAAAATCTGTTGTAAATTTTGCATTATTTAAGTTTACATTTCAATGATCTGAAAAAGCAACACCATGTCTTCAAAGTCTAGTAGCTAATACACAGTCAAACATATCAACTCAATTTTCAAT
>JAZUKX010000046.1:0-2753 GCA_045643505.1 Candidatus Absconditabacterales bacterium
TAAATTAAAAACATATGGTAACCTCATCATTGCAAAAATCAAAGCAATCTGCCACAAGGCTAATCAATGTTCCAATGCAATCAATGGTATAAACAACATACTTAAATAGTCCAATAATGCATAAAGCATTTCATATCATAAACCATTCCACAAATTTCTTGATCATCTTTTGAGACAATAAACCATATTTTTTATTGGTTTAAATGAAAACATTTTCTTATGCATATGCTTAAACATCTCTTTTTTACTTCAAAAAGAATATTCAGTTGATTTATTTGGTAATTTTATTTTAAAATCAATTACTAAAGACAATAAACAAAATATAGCAATACAAATATACAAATAAGGTAAATCAAGGAATAGGACTAATAATGCAGAAATTAATGCTCAAATAACATATCCACCATTATATCAAGTCATAAATAATCACCAAGCTGATTCACTATGATTCTTATTACAATTTTCATGTACAGCTGCATAATAAGTCACAAAAATAATAGCACTACAAACTCAATTAATCAATACTGCAACCAACAAAAGCCAAGTATTTTTTAATAATCAAGCTAATACATACAAGATACTGACAACCACATACAAACTTTTACAAAAAGCAAAAAGACTTTTCTTCTCTATTTCATCATTCAACTCTCATGCTACAGGAGCAAAAAGCATTTTTACAAATGGAAATAATGCTGAAATCAAAGAAACGACAAAAACATTATCTACAATCGATTCAATAAAAATAGAATAAAAAGTATCTCAACCAATTCACCATCCAAGTACAAACATAAACATAGACAACGAAATATATCTCACTGTACTTGGTACTGTAAAAAATCTATCTTTTATCTTTGCAAAAAGTCATCATTTTTTCATATTTTTTCTCAAATCTATTTTTGTTTTTTCTATTTGTTTTTTCATATAATTTTATTTAAAATTTAAATCTTTGAAATAACTCAAATTTTTATATTTTTTTCATTCAAAATTAAATTAAATCATCAAAGTCAACCAACACAATCTAAATCAATCTCTTTCCCAAAATATTTTTTTGTCATTTTTTTCAAAGGTAATATAATTTTCCCAGCCATTTGATTTCTCTGTCTAGAATAACTAGAGTATGGTAATTCTTTACTTGAAACACATTCTCAAAAATGAGATAGCAATACTTGCATAATTTCGACAGTCGAAGATTGTGATGCCAAATCTTTAGATGTTAATCAAATTCAATTTACATAAATATTTCATTCTATTCAATCAAATAAAATTCAATCTTTTTCATCATTTAAAATATCATTATAATCTCAAATATGTTTTCCCCCAAAATTATCTTTGTATAGGACACTTCATTCGCTTACAAAATCTGAAAAAACATTACAAGAAATATCTTGCTCCACTTTGATTCATTCATTGGAATATCAATCAATCCAAGAAATATATTCCAGATACATTTTTTTTCAATTACAATTGTATTTTTCAATTAATTTTGATATTGTCCTCCTAGATCTTTTATATGGTGTAACAAATAAAAAGCTACCTCACATTTTTCACAAAGTTAAAGGACAAAGTCAAATCTTTTCATTATCAAATAGTTTCAAACTATAAAAAGAACTCTTAATATCAGTCAAAAAAGTATTGTTTGATTCCAATATGATTGAATATGCTCAAAATTCATTGATAATACTAATAAACTCATTTATAGCTGTCTCATCTAATGGATTCTGTAATACAGTTTGAAAAGCTTTCAATAATTTAAAATGAAAAATCGTTCCAACTTCTACAAAATTATCATAAAAATGTTCATAATCTAAATTTCCAAAATAAAATTTATCATCAGAAATTCCATTTTTTTTAAATATATCAGAGACAAAATTTTGTACATTATTTATATCATTTTTATAATTTTGAGAGACTTGATCAATATAATCACTATCATAATCTACTCAAAAATTAAGAACTCAAAAATCAAAAGGCAATTCTTGTCAATCATTTTTCAATCCAAGAAAATCAAAAATATTTTTGTGACAAGTTTTATCTTTTTCATTTTCACTTTCATATAGATGACTATCAACAAAATTTTTGGAAATATAAATCATAGGCATAGAATTTTCATCCATACTAACAAATAAATCTGATCAAGTCGACCTTCATTCCATCAAAATATCAGCTAATGTCCATGAATCATAATACAATGTATTTGCTATATCAGAATTAATAAACTTTTTATAATCTTTCAATAAATCTAAATTAATATTTCATTTAACATAATAAATAGAAAACATAGTCAAAAGAGAAACGATATCTCATGCTCCAAAACCATGTCATCTAGGATTTTCACAAATAAAGGACAATTCAATTCATTTTTTTCAATCAATAAAAAATTTTTCATCCAAAAATTTTTGTAATTTATCAAAATCATTTGGAACTGTATCTTCAAAATCAAAAGTATTAAAACTTTTTTCTAATCAATCATAATCATAAAGTTTTCAAAGTGAGATTTTTCATGTATCATTAAAAATAACTCCACAATAAGTCTTTACAGGCAATTTTTGTTTAATCTTGAAATTATTGAAAGATTCTCACATACCAAATCACCAATCAATCACATTATTAGCAGAAAAAACCAAATCACTTTCAGAAAAAAATTTTTCAAAAAGATCTTTGTTTTCCAATTTTAATCTCTCATCTAATCAAATTTTTTGTATCATATTTTACGGATATATTACAAATAAAAATTAAATTACTACAATAATTAT
>JAZUKX010000047.1:0-10528 GCA_045643505.1 Candidatus Absconditabacterales bacterium
GCTGAAATTAAACAAATTGAAGCATATACATTCAAAGTAAGATATCCATATCTTGAAAATTTTTACAAAAACAATATATTAAAATGCAATATAGAAAAAAGTTTCAAAAAATAACAAATATCATGCAATAAAAAACAGCACAAATTAACAAAATTTCAAACAAAATGGAAACGTTTAAAAATGTAAAAAACAAAGTGGAATATTACAAAGTAAAATACATTCCACATGATGATCCACTACATCCTGGGTTCCATCCGATGATTTATCAAGATAGCCACATTAAATATACAGCTTCTTGCAATAACGAAGAAATTGTGATATTCTGTAAAGAAGATGATATTGAGCTGATCCGAAATCTTGAGAATTCCATCAAAAGTAAAATTGCAAATGTATTATGGACCAATATGTTAAAAGAAGCAACAGCCCAGGAACTTTACAATACGCTTACATAAAATGTGTACAAGAATCCCGTTATTATATCGGGATTTTTTTATTTTTTAAATTTCCTATATTAAAAAAAATACCATTTCATGGTATTATTTCAATTTGGGCCAATCCCGCAGTATTGCGGGAGGACCCTCGACCACTCCCGCTTTAGCGGGATTGCTCTACTGACTGAGCTACAAATATCTTTCTATATGTCATGATTTTTTGATTTTCCTTTCCAATCTTATCGCTTCTGTCTTATTTTCACATTCTATAAATTTTACTAATTCCCATTCTCATATTTCCCTCGTCGTTTTTGTTGTTCATTTATGATGTTCCTGCAATCTTTTTTCTATATTTCATGTATATCATACATAGTATCTTTTTCATTTCAATATATATACGCATCGTTGTTCCATTTTTTTTATTTTAAATAAAAATACCAAATTATTGGTATTATCTTTAATCTGGGCCAAGAGGGATTCGAACCCTCGACCACCGCCTTAAAAGGGCGTTGCTCTACCGACTGAGCTATTGGCCCACACCTTTCATTGTGGATGTCTCAACCCTCGACCACTCCCGCAAAGCGGGATTGCTCTACCGACTGAGCTATTGGCTCACATCTTCTGTATATCTAGCAATAAACTACATATATAGTCACTCTGCTATTCAAAATAGCAGAGTAATATATACATATTTCGAACAATAAATCAACCTATTTTTATACAAATCAACGCATTTTTTTATAAAGCTTCGAATTGATTCTAATCTTTGTCTTTGAACCATCTTCTAATACAACTGTTTTGTATATCAAATTTGGTTTGAAAGTCCTTTTTGTAGCTCTCATACTATGAGATCTATTATTTCCAGACCTTGTTCATTTTCCTGTAAAATCACATATTCTTGGCATTTTTAATTAGATTACTTTACTAAAATACAACTATGCAGATGCTCCATCATTTGCTGTACCTGCTGGATTATCATTTCAGTCTACATTCTCTGATTCATCTTGTAATTGCATAACTGTAACTACTGGTAATTCCAAATCTTCAGCAGCAGAAACACCATTTGGTAATTTCAAATCCTTTACAAATATTACAGCATTTACATCTTCTAAATCAGCTACATTTACTGTTATTTCTTTTGGAAGATCTTTTGGTAAAGCTTCAATTATCAAAGAATCTTTTACCAATTGGATATTTCATTGTCATAATTTTACAATTGGAGACAACTCTTCACCTTCAAGTATAATAGATACTTCTGCAGATACTTTTTGATCTTTCTTAATTCATAAGAAATCTACATGCAATACAGTATCCATTACAGGGTCTAACTGATAATCATGAATCAAAACCAATTCATTTACTCCATCTCATTCCAATGTAATTGGTGTACTATGTCATGCTTCTCTAAACAATTTTACAAATTCATTTTTATCACATGTAATTGCTATTGGTTTTTCTACATATTTACCATATATTGTAGCAGGAATTTTTCATTCTCTTCTAATTTTTTTTACATGTTTTCATGTTATATCACGAGATTCAACCTTTAATTTCATTTTAACTTAATCAAAAAATTAAAATATTTTATTATTCTGCACTAGATTCTGCAGATTCAGCAGGAGATTCAGTAGCTGGCTCAACAGGAATTACTTCCTCTACTTTTTTGTCTTCTGGCTTTCTTATAGAATCCAACAAATCTATATTTCTTTTTGAAGATTCTATAATACTCTTAAATCTAGCATCTTTTCCAATTTTTTCTCTAATGTAGTATAATTTTGATCTTCTAATCTTGTAATCATCCAACAACAAAACCTTACTAAAATTAGGGAAAGACAATGGATATATTTTTTCAATAGTCATCCTAGCTGCTTCACCTCTGATAGTAAATGTACCATCTGGTTGATTTGGATTTTTTACTTTTATAACCAATCCTTTAAATTTCCAAATTCTTTTTGTATCTCACTCTCCAACTATTTCATGTAGTTCCAAAAACATTCCAGGTCTTACAGGCAAGATAGTTGTCTGATTTTTATTATGAATATTTTTCAATCTATTGTAATTCATTATAACTTTTATCAACTAATAAAACTTTAGTAAAATCTTTCTATTTTTTACTATTTACAACTTTTGCTTTCCATTTTTTCTGTTGTTCCAACATTTTTCTAGTATCCATGATAACAACTTTTTCTACTCTACAAAGAGCTTTATTTAGCTTTTTCTTAGCCATAGTCTTTAATCTTGCCATTATGCTTCAATTTTAGCAGATAAATCTTTCAATCATTTTCTATCCAACGCTTCTTTTACTTGTTTCATAGTAATACCATATTTTTTCAATCTAGCTAATGCTTTTTCCTTTGTATCAACGATCCATTTTGTTTCACCTTCTTTAGCCTCTTTTTTCAAAATCAAAATATATCGTTCAATCGCATTTTTATATTTTTTACCAGATTTGTTCTTTTTCCAATTTAATCCTACTAAGAAACGTTTAATTTTTCTTCCGTTCGTATCTCACATAATAATTAACAATTAAGAATTAAAAATTAATAATTAACAATTTGAATTAGCAATAATTATTCATTATTCCTCATTAATTATTAATTAACATATTTAGCCATATAAGCAAATGCTTTATTTGCTTCTGCCATCTTATGAGTTTCTTCTTTTTTCTTTACAGCAGCTCATTGATTAGAATAAGCAGCCAAAATTTCTTCCGCCAATCTCTTGTACATAGGTTTTCATTTTTTTGATTTAGCAGAATCCAACAACCATTTCATAGCATAAAACAATCTTCTACTTTGTTTTACTTCTACTGGAACTTGGTATACAGATCATCATAATCTCTTTGATTTAATCATGACAGTAGGAGATGCATTTTCAATAGCAGTCTCTACAACTATCTGAGGATTCATGTGTCCATTTGATTTAATTTCTTTCAACATATCAGCATAAATTCTCTTTGCTGTTGCTTTTTTACCATCCTTCATCAAATAATTTATGATTTTATCCAATTTTTCTGTTCACATAGACTGTGTTCTTGTATTATTCAACTTTGTTGTCATTTATTAAACAAATTACTTAATATAAATTATTTAGGTCTCTTTGCTCCATACAAAGATCTACTTTGTTTTCTCTCTGGTACTGGATTTGCATCATATTTTCATCTAACGATATGATACTTTACTCATGGCAAATCTTTTACCCTTCATCATCTAACTAAAACAACACTGTGCTCTTGCAATGTATGAGATTGACCAGGAATATAAGCCAATACTTCTGCTCCATTTGACAATCTAACTTTTGCAAACTTTCTCTGAGCTGAATTAGGTTTTTTAGGTCCCATAACTCAAACTTTTAGACAAACTCACCTTTTAAATGGAGATGGAATTTCTACTTTTTTGTTGTTTTTCAACTTATTTATAGAAAATTGCAATACAGGTGACTTAGATTTTTTCTTTTTAGCAGTCCTTCATTTTTTAATCAACTGGTTAATTGTAGGCATTATCAATATTTCATATAAATTAAAATGACACTTTGCGTCATCAAGTAGACACAATATACAAAAATCAAACAAAAAATCAAGTCTTTTTTTTATATTTTTTTCATCAAAAAACCACTATTATAAATAGTGATTTCATTTATTTTCTTACAAGTAAAACTATTACTACTTGTCTATTTTTGACTAAAAAGGATCTATATTCTCTTTATTAAATTTATTGAAAATACTTTAATTTTTAATTATTAATTATTTAGTTATTCTATGCAAATTCAGCAAATATCTGATACATAATCAACAACAACAAGAATATCACCGTAGACACTAATACAATTCACACAATAATTTTTGTTGCTTTTTTCATACTCTCTCATTTTCCGCCATCAGTGATAAACAAAAATCATGCATAAAATACCATCAAAACCAATAACGCTCAAACAATAAATCAAAATATTTTAGCAATTTCAACAATCAAAGATGTAGCTTTTCAAACAAAATCTTGTGCCTGTACTATGAAATACAGATAATCTATTACTTTTACAATTACCAATGCCACTACCACATTTACGATTCATTTTATTGCTTCTTTTGCTTTATCAGTCTTATCAGCTCTAGACATTGCTTTAAATCAATGGATGACAATCATAATTATAGCCAAGAAAAATACCAATGTCTTAAAAAACGCCACAACCTTAAATCAAATAGAATCGTTATTTCATTGTATTGAATCTATCAAATCATCTGTTCATTGCAATCATCAAACATCCAATGCAGATCAAAGTATCCACGTTGAACCAAAAAATATAGCACCTCAATACAAAATATACAATAAAGATTTCAAATTATCTTTTGCTTTATCTGGTTGGACAACCATCTTTACTCCAACTACACACAAAAACAAAACAAACAATCACAATCAAACATATCTAAAAAATCACCAAAGTAATCATCATCTAATCGGACCACAACCAGATATCGAATTATTTGGATAAAACAAACACCTTACATTTTCTTCAAATGTCCTATCAGCACTAACCTGATAAATATTATAAACAGAATCTACTCTTCATTTTGCATCCGCCATCTGTCATGTCAAATACGTTGAAAAATTATCATTATATGATGGTGCCTTTTGAGCAAAAACTTTTCATCAAAAAAATATTCACAATAACAATATCAAACAACACAATCATATATATTTTATTTTTTTCATTTTATTTTATTATTTATAAAAATATTTTTAGCCAAAAACCATATTAATTACTGCCACAATAATCTTTATCAAAGTATAAAAACCTACCAAAAGTAAAACTCAGATAACTACATTCACCATATTAGTTTTCAATTTGGATATATCTCATTTTCAGATAACTCAATTAGTAACTAACAAAAATCACATGTAAATCAATGCAATAGTAGCTGCCACCAATCAAATATAGACAGCCCATTGCATATAAGGATCAATATTTCTCCTAAAAAAGTCCAACGTATTTGTAATTTTATAAGGATCACCATATAACCACGCTTCATCATCAACACGATCTAATGCTGTATCTTGGACACTATAATATCAACCATTATTATCAGAAATAATATTTCACAATGTTGCCATTGGATCATCTGCTCGTTTCCCTGTATAATTCATATTAGCAGAAGATACAGAAAAAAACACACATAAACACAATCACAAAGAGAATATTTTTACAAAAAGTCTTTTCATATTTTTAATAATTATATAAAACGTATATAATTATAATCACAACAAAAAATTTTGCAAATTTTCAAAGACTTTTTTACTAACAACTTTTTTCCATTCATCATTCATTATTCATTTTCTTCTATTTCCTGTATCCTATGTACAAATTTCAACGAATAATACAGCAACATACATTGCACTCAAACATACAAAAGCATTATTGGGAACATCAATTTTGCAGACATTCAAGTACTAATTAACAAAATAATATTCACAATCATAGCTAAAATTGTTGTAAATATCCAAAATAAATAATCAATTTTTTTCAAATACAAACCAATCTTTGTCTTATGTATACGGAATATTATAGCACTTGAAGCTAAATTTCGTACAATTCACCAAATCACAATATTTCACACATCACCAGCAAATCCCGCAAACAGACTTATATATATTGCAAAATTTATCACCAAATAAGTAAAAAATCTTTGTACAATCGATGTGTATTCAATTTTTTTGAGCAAATATACATTAAGGATAAATCCAAACATAATCACCCAATAAAACAATTGCTCTAGACTTCATTTCAATGATAATGCATTCACAAAATACAAATATATCAATACTACAATAATCAAAGTATTAGCAAATTCTAATATATATTTCACAAGTTTAGGCATCTCATATACAAAATCATACACACTTTTAAAGAAATCATTGTGCTGTGGTATCTTTTGCAAAACTCTTTCTCATGCCAAAATACGTCTCACAGAAATTTCTTTGACTTGAGTCTGTGTTGGTGGTTTGTGCATCAAAACATAATCAATAAAAAAATAGACACCAGCCAATCACACACACAAAGCAATCAAAAACACATAAATATTAGTAATTAAATTATACAACATAATAACTATAGCACCGCCCAAAAGTACAAAAAGCAAATAATGCATATATTTTTCTATATCAAGCCACAAACTGAATATAAAAACAATAAATGCAACAACTCAAAGATACAAGCACCATACATAAGAAAACGTATCCAGACAAACCTCAAATCAATTCACAATCCACATGTAAATTATCATCAACAAGGCAATAAACGAAAATCATATGTGACTCACTATTTTTCAATCATTGTACTTAAATATATACGATCCTACCAGAAACAAAACATTTAAAAGCAAAAGGAAAAGACAAGATGTAATAGTTTCTCAACCAAAAAATTTTAAAATCAAAAACAATCATATCAATATAAGTACCCAAGCAAAATATAATCAATAAGAACTAAACAGACTATTTGCTTTTTCTTTTTTCCATAAACCACCTATAGATAATGCAAAAAGTAAGATACACAAAAGCAATGGTATAATTCAAAGATACCACAATCATATAGCATAAAAATATGCCATAAACAATAATACAGATAATATCAATAAAAATGCTATCACTACAAAATAATTTAATAATTAAATCACAAAAAAATATTTAATCAAAAGGAATAGTACAACAGAAGATATTCATCGTAAAGCCATAAGTATAATACGAACTAGTATATCTTTATTTCTTACAAAAGACAATGCATATCATATCCCACCACCAATACCAAACATAATCAAAATCACATACAAATACGAATTAAGTTCTGCTCATTTTCAAAGTCACTTTAACCACAAGACTAACGAACAAATAATCAAAACAAACAATACCACATATCCAATAAACTCAAAAGAACCAAAAACCAACGTAGTCAAATCTGTAAATTTACGGACAATATCTTTTCACAAAAATTTCAATTCAACTCATGCAAATCAAAATGTTCAATAATATTGATCATCAAAAGTCCTCGATTTTCATATCTTTGCAATATTTTTTGCCTTATCCAAAATATTTAATTCATACATCACATCCACATCTGAAATTCAGGATCACTTAAAAATTGGGACTTCATTAGCTTTTTGTGATATCAAATATCTTTGTTTTATATCCAATGCCTTAACAATTACTTTTTCCAAAAGATCTATAATTTTATCAATATTTCTACCCATCCTTAATTTTCATAATTCTTGTTCCATTGTCCTAATATCTTTTAGATCTTTACTAGATACTTTTGTTCATATTGCATAAATTTTTTCATTAATATCATCGATTTGCCATTTTGCTACCGCCCAAGTTTTTTCCAAATCTTCATCACGATATGTCACCTCCTCTTTTTTTTCTTCGCTCTGTCAATCTTCTTTTTCGACTTTTTTTTCCAATTCTACATCATTTATTGCTGTCTGCAAAAGTTTTGATGCAACCTGATCTGACATTTTATGTCATTCATCCAAAAAATTTATACTTTTTATCTCAAATCACATCAAAATAAACTTATGTGCTACCATCCTCAAATTTGTTAAATTTGATACAATATTCACATCTTGATCATTATATTTTAATACAATTCAAGCAGTTCAAAATGACAAAGCATCTCAAGGATATTCTGCAACATCTAAAACCACAACTCACAAATCATGTAGCATATTTCTGATAAAATCAGCAGAATCAGCTTCAATCAAAACATCTAAGTTATAATTTCTTTTTGATACTTCTTTTATACCGACTACACGAAAAATCATCGACAAAAATTATAGGTAAAAACTGCAAACTTTTTTTCAATTATACACTTTTTATTGAAATTTTAATAAAAATCAATATAATAAGCTGTTCAAAAAATAATGAACAGATAAAAAATTGTGAAATTTATTGTTTTATTTCATAATGAAAAACAAAAAATGCAAATCGTACCATGATGTGGAAGTATTTTGGATAAACATTTCGATCAAGATACCATGTCTATCCATATCAAAGAAAACAACCCTATTTTAAAGAAAAAATGAGGTCCAAATGGATGGACACCAGTAATAGATTGAGAAACTTTGACAAAAGATGATGTAAATAAAATCATAGATCAAATCTTCAAAGAAGTAGAAGAAAGAGATGATGCTATTTTGGAAATAAATAGAGATATGTCCAAAGTAATTCAATTATGACCATACAGGATTGTCGTAGTTTACCCACCATTATCAGATGGCTTAGAAATTACTGTGGTAAAACCTATCAAAAAATTATCATTAGGAGATTACAATTTGGATGAAGATGTTTTAGACTTATTCAGAAATAAAGCTAAATGAATATTGGTATCATGAGCACCTGGTAGCTGAAAAACCACTTTTGCACAAGCATTAGTTGAACTATATGAACAAGACAAAAAAATAATCAAGACAATCGAATCTCCTCGTGATCTTATGGTACCAGAAAGTGTCGTACAATATAGCTTCACATACTGATCACATGACGAAGTTAGGGATATTTTGTTATTGTCTAGACCTGATTATACAGTATATGATGAAGTAAGAAATACAAGCGATTTCGAATTGTATAAAGATATGAGATTGACTTGAATTTGATTGATTTGAGTAATACACGCTACTAGACCAGTAGACAGTATACAGAGATTTTTAGGTACTATTGAAATGTGAATTATTCCACAAGTACTAGATACTGTAATATTTATAGACAAAGGAGAGATCAAAGAGATATTACAATTAAACTTGACTGTAAAAGTACCAGAATGAATGGAAAGTGATGATTTAGCTAGACCAGTAATCCAAGTAAATAGTTTCTTCAGTAAACAAATTGAATACGAGATATACACATTTGGAGAGCAAATAGTAGTTATGCCACTTGGAGAATGAGTAGAATCAAAAAAGTCCAGTAAAGGATCAAAAATGTCTGATTATGCAAAATTAGCAATAGACAGACATTTAGAAGAGATATTACCATGTGGATTCATCTCAAAAATAAAATGAAATGATATAGAATTATTTGTACCAAAATCAGAGAAATGATCTATAGTTGGTAGATGATGAGAAAATATTCGTTGATTAGAAGAAGAAATATGATTGAGTATCCATGTAAAGACATATGATGAATTGCCAATATTAGATGTCAAAGCAAACATAGAAGACAATAATAATTCTATCGTAATGTATTTCCCAAAATGATATGAAAACACAAATATATATATCATGATATGAAAAGAATTACTTCGTACAAAGACAAATACAAACGGACAAATAATAATCAAGAAAAAAGATTATCTAAAAGCCATGAGAGCAAAATGATTTACTTTAATTGACTATGACAACATTTAAATTTAAAAATAAATAATAAACATACAAAAAATATTATTAATTATTAATCTTTAATTATTAATTAAAATTTATGGCAAATTTTAACTTCACAAAAATTATTGCTTGAGTTTGACCAACTTTGGCAAAAGAGACAGTACTTTCAAAAGTAATAAACATGGTAGATGTATTCAGACTAAGTCTATCTGGATGATTTGATGACAACAACAAAAAATACATCGAAACAATCATGAAATTGGACAACAGCAAGACAATCATGATGGAAACAAAATGATGCGACATCAGGATAAAAAATTTGGCAAATATGAACTTAAAAAAATGAGACATCATAAATGTAGATTATTCAGAATATGCACAAGAAAATGATCAAATAATTTTTATAGATTATGAAAAATTGTGAGAATTACCTATATGATCTACTATAAAATGTGAACAAAGTAATATCACACTTGAAGTATCAGAGATAGTTGCCGAAGACAACATCAATTGTAAAGTCATAGAATGATGAGAGCTATTACAATTTGACAGAGTTAGATTTGTATGAAATAATATCGATTTTGGAGTATTGACAGAAAGAGACAAAAAAGACATCATGCGATGAGTAGAACATGGAATACATATGAACGCTGTATCTGGAGTAAAATCACCTGATGATGTACTAGAATTGAGATCTTTTTTGTGAAGTTGCAACAAAGAGAAAATGAAAATCATGGCAAAA
>JAZUKX010000048.1:0-4197 GCA_045643505.1 Candidatus Absconditabacterales bacterium
GAAAGAATTCAAGATTATGAAAAATATTTGATGAATTGAAAACCTTTTACCAAAGAACATCCACAAAATGATTCCAATGAGGCACCTATCACAGATGGAAAACCACCTATTACAGCAATTTGGGAATCTTTAATATGAAAGTGATATGAATCCAAAAATTCATTTTCAACAAAATGAAAAAATGGAGAAGATATAAATGTAGAATATAAAAAAGATTGAACACTACATACATCAATACAAATAAATAATGAAAATTTAGAAATTACACTGTCATGATTTGAAAAACAAGAATGAGAAAAAAATGAAAAACAAGAAAATGAGAATCCAATAAATGTATCATATTCTGGAAATATGAGTGCTAAAAATTTACAAAATTTATTTTGAAATAAAAATATCAAAAATATTCAGGATCTAAAGCCACAACGATGAATAGTTTGGACAAAATGAATACAAAAACATGAAATTCAAAATGTACATGGAACAGTAGATAATACAAACAAAAAGCATGAGCATGTGAGAATTACTCAGGAAGAAGAAAGGAATAATCTAATAACTGAGCAAAATCAATGACAAAAAGAAAAAGAAGAATTAGCACAAATACACGACCAAGAAAAACACGACAAAGAAACACTTGCAGACAAAGAAAATGAAGATATAGATAAACGATTCGAAAAAGAATTAGCCTCTATATGAACAGAAGATGGTATAGAATCACCTAATATGGCATAAAATATTTATAACTTAAAATAATTAAAATGGAAAAATTAGAAAAAGATTTTACATTAAAAACAGAAAAATTAAATTTAGATGAAGAATTTGGTGGCGCGTTATGAGGCTTGGCAGGCGATGTTTGATTAAATGACGGATCTGTAAATGTTGTAAAAAAAGAATTGAAAGGAAATAATAATATGACTGTTACAATGGGGTGTGTAGTGACTACTATTTTAGATAAATATATAGAGAACTGAAAACTTAAAAATTTATCCCCAAAAAATCAAGAATTTGTAAATTTGATTGTAAATAATTGGAGATGAGAATGAGTATCTGAAATGTACAGTAACAATGAGAATTGATGCAGGGAAAAAGTTAAAAATATTTTAGATAATATTCGTTAATTTTTCTTAAATAGTTCTTTGATACTAAATTCTTCTGATTTTTTGTAAAATTGACTCAAATATCCAGTCAATAGACCAAATATACCAAAGAATAGATAGTTTACCATGCTATCTTCAAAGACATGTAGGAATAATCATATTATTAGTAAGGCTGTCCATCATAAGTACAGCCTTTTTCGTTGTAAAAATGCAGCTTGTTGCTCATCAGTTCATTTCTCATCTTCAAAATGATTTTCAATATTTTTAAAAATCAATAATAAATACAAAATACATACAGCCCAAAAGATAAATCAAACAGTTCATATATCTAGCATGATTTGCATGAAATAATTTTCTGGTAACATTGTTCATTCATGATGTACTGCAGGTCCAGAACTACCTAATCCATGTCAAAGCGGATTGTCTATGATTTCTCATACATAAGCAAATTTAGAATTTAGATGTCATAATGTAGATTCAGATTTCAAGAAACTTAATCATACAATTCAAGCTACGGCTACCAACAAAATTCAAATTGAAGCTTTTTTGTGCCTTTTTATCCAATTTTTTGAGAGCATAGCTATTATAAAAATTAGTCAGATAAGTGCAGATCTAGACAATGTCATTCCAATGGCAATAATCCAAATTATTGTAAGCAAAAAATTTAAATTTTGTTTTGGATGTTTGATAAATTCTTTTAATTCATTCCAAGTTCATCCACACCAAAGCATGATAAGTGGCAAAAATGCAATCAAGAAATATCCATAATTATTTGGTCCAGAGAAAACTCATTGCCACCTCATAGTTCATTCATATCCAGTCAAATAGTACAAAGGTGGTTTTGCTCAATAATAAAAATCATCTAATTTACCATATCCAAGCACTTCCATGAAAAATTCTGGATTCCAAAGTTTTAAAATTTGCCATACAAATCAAACGATTACGATAAACATAAGTACACGTTGAAACCATTTAATTTCATCTCATGATATTTCTTTCATTCAAGTAAATCATACAAAACTAGCACATAGAAATATGACAAGATACCAAAATCCATATTTGATTCATATCATGATGTTACTTAGACTAACTCATTTCAAAAATGAAATTCAAACTCAAAAAACAATGAGAATAATAAATCGTAGCCGAACTTTTCACCACTTTTTCATGTATGATTTAATTTGATCACAGTATTTAATCACGATAATTCAAATAAACAAAATCCATAAGGCATCTCTAATAAATGAAATATATGTCTGAGAATTTCATCAAATCAATCCATATCACAAAATTGTGACTATTACATGATATGCAGCCATCAAGATGATGAAATTTTTGAAAAAATATTTTATAAATTTTTGCATGAACAAGTTGAAAAAAAATAAATTTTCACTAAATAATAAATAACAACGTATGTGTAATCCTGGAGAACAAAGTGACGAAGAATTTAATTTATCGTGTATTTATATCCTTCACATTCGTTCATGATGACGTATACTGAGTATGGATTTCTCACATACGTTCGAAATTACAAATACAACAATTTATATATTATTTTTTATATAAAAAACAATGAAAAATAAATTAACTATAGTTTTTCCAACTAGACCTAATATCCAAAATATAAAATGATTGCTATGATCTTTAGATGTCCAAACATTTCAAGATTTCAATGTAATTTGAATAGTAGATTCTGTTTTGACTCAGTCAGATTTTGACAAACTTCAATATGAATGTCTAGATTGATTGAAAAATATCAAAGATAGAGTCCATTTTGTGACAAACTTAAATTCAGATTTTATCCCACAAAAATGAGTTAGTTATGTTAGAAATTATTGAATAAAATTAGCAGATACAGAATTTATAAATCTTTTTGATGATGATGAGCTTTTTGAATCAGATTATTTACAAAAAACTTTTGATTTATACAATGAATTGAAATCATTAGCCCCTTTATGAAAGGGGCAGTCGAGCATTAGCGAGACTGGGGATTCATCTTTATTGAAAACTACGGTAAGCCAATGAGATTTTGTTTTAGTTCCAAAAATAATGTACAGGAAAACTTGAAAAATTCAAAACGAGTGATTTGATTACTATAATTTTTGGACAACTAGACCTCATCAATTTCATTTTGACTGAGAAAAATTTGCAGAGATTCAGATGTTTTCATGAAATTCACTATTCGGCCCTACAAAAATATTTCAAGAAATATTGTTTGATGAGAGGTTTGATTTTGTTTATGAAGATTTAGATTTCACATATAGACTTCACAAATCAGGCTATCCAATTTTTATCACAAGTGAATTAGAAATTTATCATATGGAGAGAGATAAGACCAAACTTGAAGATGCTTGGATTGGCTCAGAATTCCAATGTCATCGTAAAGCTAGACATAGAATTCGATTTGTGAAAAAAAATGCTACTAAACTAGAAAAATTTCAATTTTATGCTTTATGATTTTGGTGACAGATTGGACGATTAATCCTCAAAATTATCATTTTTGCTCCAGTAAAACAACGAAAAATTTTGATTTCAGCAATATTCCGTGGAACTGTAGAGTGATTGAAAGATAAATAATACCATAAAAGTAGAATAAGTCAAATCAAAAAAGCGATTCCTCGCTTTTTTTTTGATTTGAAAAGTATTTGAGAGTATAATTGAAGTAAAAGAAATTTAAAAAATAATCAAAAAAAATGGAACAAAAAAAACTGTTAATATTGAAAGTATTAGAAAAATTGAGATGACATCGAGATTTGGCAGAAGATTTGATAATATTAGTAGAGAGTAGTTACTGTACAGATTCAGTATTAGATTCATTAATAAATTTAATATATAAATCAATGAAGACAATTCAAAAAGGTAATGAAAAAGAATTTGTACAGAGATCTTTAGAAAAAATACAAAAAATTAGACAAATAGAAAAAGAGACAGAAATGTCAGATGAAGAATTAGATGTACTTTTAGATAATATCTAAACAAAATGGTAGTAGAACAATTAAAACAGATAGATTTAGATAACAATAATAGGTTTGAACTATGAGAAATAACAAATGAATTAAACAAGCCTAATTGATTTTTTAGTAATGAAGACAACCTAAAAAAA
>JAZUKX010000049.1:0-5896 GCA_045643505.1 Candidatus Absconditabacterales bacterium
TTTTAATTCATTCTTTGTATTATCATCGATATCATAATCAAAATTAAGCCCAGGATAATTAATTCATTTATTTATTTCTTCTACAATAAATTGGTCTTTATATTTGTCCCACATCTTATTCAAATAATCATCATATTGTTCTTGTGGAACAGAACTTAATAAATTTATATCCTCTTCAAATTGTGCATTACTTCAATAAGCATTATTTCAAAACATTGTAAGCCCAGTAATTTTTCATATTCATCTTCATATTCAAGTATCTTCTGCTATTTTTAATTCTAGAGGTGAACCTCATTGATATCAAACAACAAGATGGTTTGCATCCTTTGCTATATCGTAATTATATTCTAATTGTTTAGCTCATGCTTTTGCAATCTCTGGCACTTTTTTTCACCATCAAACAAGTTTGTTTCACCATTTCTTTCATGTTCAAGCCACTAATCACGCAGCTCTTGCTATTCATTCGTTTGGTAATAATACAGTTCAATACATTTTATCTATCTCATCATTTGTTCTGTCTTCTACTTTTTTCTCTCAGAACTCAAATCAAGACTTAAATGCATCTTCTAAACTACTTAATGCACTTTTTATTCATGGCTGTTTTATATGCTCTGTTTCTGTAGAAACCTGTTGTGGAGATTGTATGGTAGCACTGTTGTTTGTTACATTGGTAGTCTGTTTTAAACTAAGTCACTCTTCTTCATTGTTCCTTCAACCAGTGACTCTATTTATTAAATTCTTAACTCATCATACTATTCAATCATATCGAGCCATTACATTTTTCTTAAAATTTAAATCCAATGTTTTTTAGAAAATTATATATTTTCAAAATAAAGATAGATAAAAAAATGATGAATAATATCAGTTCTCATTGTCTTCAAAAATAAAATAAGCGATGGTGAATGTGTTGTCTGGTATATTTGTCCATTTACATTTTTACCGTGTCTTATTTTAATTTTGAGGATGAAACAAACTGCAATTTCTAAATTTATGCTGTTTCTCAATTTATATAGTCTAATATGTCATCGACTTTATCTCAATCATTATCTATGTTTTCTTTATTTTTATTGTATATCTTTTCATCTACAATTGGTATACTTGTAACTCAGCTCGCTTTATCTAACAAAGCCTTTGCATCTGATTTGGTAATGTTACAATGTTCCATATAGTACACAAAGTATCATTCTTTGTCTCTTCACAAAAGACACAAAACTTCTCAGTCTTCATCTCTCAAGATTACTAGGTTTTTGTCTAATAAACTTAAAATTTGGTTTCTCATTTCTAATAACATTTCTATATATAGATTATAAAAATAAATAGTTTTTATATAACTTTTTTAGAACAAATTGTCCTTCAAACTACTTAGTACATTCCCATCTTTTTTCTTAGGCATTTGATACCTTTCTGCCCAAATACCTTCTGCTATTTGTGCATTAGTTTTTTGTGGCATCATAGTCATCACATCTTTAGTACTAAGCTGGTCATGGAACCAAGCAAAATATAAAACCAACATCATTCCAGACACCTGATCATCGTGTTTCTTTTTCTCTCACCTAGCTGATGACTTCCATTTCTTAAAATGAGATAATTCTTCTACTAGTCATCATTCTCAATAACAAGCAGGGTCGATATATATTAATCTTGTATCAAAGAATGAACTCTTAATCATTTCAATACATCGTGCTTTTCATACATTATGTCTTGGTCAAGGCTGATATGTTACATTACCTGTCCATTTAATAAGCATATCAACAGGCATTCATAATAATCAAAGTTCTCTAGCTGCTGCCCATCATCTACTAGCATCAAGCACCAAATACACAGGCTTTCATTTATTCTTCAAATCTTGGATTATAGATTTCATTTTAGCAAATCTTTCATTTGATTCTTTAGCTAGATTGTGTGTTTCTTTAATATAATATTTTCATTCTTTAGCTCAAAGAATACATAATCAAGGGTTATCAAATGTATCTGCTTCATCATATCCTACAACCCAATAATCACATTCACTTGGACAAGCCATTTGTGCTCAATCTGTATTGAACACAGTTTGGTCTGTAGAGTATTCTCAATAATATTCTGCTAGCATATAATCATATCATCTCGCATTTAATACTCTAGTTATCTGTGCTTCCTTTTGTTCTTCTGTTAAGAATTCAACATCATCCATTGTGAAATGTAGAGCTACTTCAGGTCTTCTTTGAATAAATTCTGCTCTCATCCTTTCAAAATCTCAATTATCTATTTTTCTTTGATAGTCTTTTCTAGATTCACATAGATGCATTCAATATTTAAACCAAATATCATTTATAAGCACATCAATAGGTTCATAATCCCTTTGTGTCTTATATGCATTCAACCATCATTGGTAGAAGTGTCAAGCTTGTGTATCTGGTCAAATAGTTGATATAAGTGTAACTAATGAATCAGCTGTAGCCATAGCAGTACCAACATAATCCCAATCTAGATAATCTGCTTCATCTCATACAAACTTTCTTGTCCTTCTTGACCTAGTTGGGTCATTTTGGTTGGTTGTCACATATTCAAGCTTCCTTTGTTTATCTCAATCTAAGATATACAATCAACTACCATCTGTTAGTTTATTACAGAAACTTGGCAAATCTAATAGATTATTTAGCATCTGTTGTGAATAAACCATATATGGTGCATTTTGTTTCTGTGATAGCCCCATATACAATACAGAAAACTCTTGTATTCTTTCATTGCTATCAGTAACTTCCTTTAACAAATAAGCAGCAGAATCTCAGTTTATATACATAGAGTTATGAGTTAATTCTAATTCTCACCAATATGTATGGTCTCAATCTACTTCTATATGAACTACATTCTGTAATCATATATCTTCAACTTTTTCTACTCTATTCCAATTATATTCTAGCCATTGTTCAATTCAATAATTTTCACATTTCCATCTTTGAAAATCATAGTGGGGTTTCCTAATTCAATTATACAAACGACGATTTTTATTTCACATCCAAGAGAGCTCTCATTCAACAGTACTTTCATTAAAAGCAGACTGTGGTATTACAGAGATGTGTCATTGTAAAAAATTTGTTTCTGGATTTTTAATAAGTTTAGACCACTCATTATAATTCTGTTTTAAAGATAACTCACAATGGCTATCTATCTTAGCTAAAGAATTCTTATCTGACACATAGGCATAATAAAAATCTGTATTATATTTCTTTCAATCCTTAAAACTAGTATTTTTATTTCTCTTTCTTTCATAACTTATTAGTCAGACATCAGCCATAAGCACACGTAACTGTCTTACCAAGTTCTTATTTACTGATGAATATTCAACACGTAAAGTATTGGTTTGTAAATATCAGTCAGTCCAAATCATTCAACTTATTACTCACCACTTGAACTCATTAGATTCTCAGAATATCTTGTTACATATTTTTTTATCGTGGCTATTTCAGAAGAGTTCATACTCTGCCCTAGTTTTAGAAAAGCCTTTTATTCATATAGCCCTATTATCTGCTTTAGTATAATATTCATATCATAATTTATCAAGAATTCCATATATATATTTCTTTTTATTATCGTCTACACATGTTATTTCAACAGTGCTTCAAGTTAAACATCAATCTCATAACAACAATCATATTAATACTCATTTTTCAAAATCATTTTTCCTAGATTTTTTAAATTTTTTATTATCAATCATTAGTGGGACAAAATCTTGTCATGGAATTAAGTTTCATGCTGTAGTATAGTTATCAATGTCTAAATCCCATGCTCAGTTATGATATGTGCTTTGAGTAGGGATACGATGGTCTTTACTAACTATAAAGTCTGTACCATCTTTCAATGTTACTCTAACACATTCTTTTTGAAATTTATCAACATCTATTACATTTACATAACCTTTTTTATCTGAAGCAAGTAGTTTATCTCAAACTTTTATATCCTTAGCCAATTTAAATGTTCAATCAGCTAAACGTAGTTTTTCTAGTTCTCCTTTGCACTTCCCTCATGATCTAGGACCTATTACATACGAGACTCATCAACTAAGTAACCATGTCATCATTTGCCAATGTTGTAGGCAGAACCCATTAAATTCTCTACCTGTATCAGCAAGCATAGCTTGGAATAGTTTAGGTTTATAAACTCAGAATAGATTAGTTTTATATTTCTGTCATTGGACTTCATAATCTATTGAAAAGTCTTCTCATATATCCCATTCTATGTATTCTGTTTTAGATAGGTTCTTTTTATTCTTTCAGCTTGGAATCTTTAATGGAGTGATTCTAAATATTCACAATATTATATCTTTCATCATACATAGAGCCAATACATTCCTTGTACTCTTTAATGCCGAGTCATCTTCCTTCTCTCTTCTATAAAAAACTCAATCTTTACTAAGATGATAATCATCCATAAATCTAGATAATATAAGTTCCATACGAGTACTTAATGCTCATTTAGTAATGAATGTTAAAAAGTTTGTATCTATATCTCATTTCTTTAATTGGTCTGTTCATAATGGGATTTGCACAGGAACTTTTAGATTAGGAGGCCTTTTAATCTCTACTGCTACCATAAGCCTTTTATTCTTTTCATACCATTCTTTTGCTTCTTTTGGATCAAGACAATATTTTAAATTTGTTGGGTCTCAATTATAAACTAGTCACCTATCTACATCCCAATCCTTCATTAAATATCAATACATTAGTTCTTCTTCTTAAAAAATAAATGTTGCTTTTGTAATATTTTATCTAATGTCCATTGTTTATTGGCTTTATTATTCTCTGATTTACAAACAATATAATAATCATATTGTCAACAGTTTGAGAATTCATCACTATCTTCATCTAATTGTATTTTCCATTTAGGCACTTTGATTAAGCTAGCATTATATAATACAACAATAGGAGGAGCTTCATTTGTTTTACATCTCAACCAATCCATTCTCATGTTATATAAACTATCCACTGTGTCTTTGTTTAGCCATCAGATGTTATGTTCTAAACTAGGCATAAACATATGTCCGTATGAATCTACAATTATCTCTCAGATTAAGAATGACACATTTCATAGATACATACAAGATTTCATATACACATTCTTTTTTAGAGCCAAATACATCTCACATAATTGATGTCTTGGGATATCTGTTTTGGTGATAACATCCAATAATTTAGCTGTGGTATGCCACATGGGGCATACAGTTACCCTATTCTCTGTTTGTATCCAAGCTCCCTCATCCATTAAATCATCCATATATGGCTTCATATAATCATAAGCTTTATGCTGCATTCTCATCTGTCTATCTATCAACATATCAAAATCATAGTTCTGCAATAATCTAATACATCAATCAAACCTTAATAATTTAGCATAATTCAGCTTATATAATCTAGATCCCCATCGTGCGAATCTTGCTCTTCATTCTTTATTCTTCAATAATGGAGCATGTTCATCTAAATATTTTTCATCCACACTTCTATTATCTGGCTGACTAGGGAGATTCTTAACTAATTCTTCAGGAATATATCCAACTTCTTCTTCTAGTTTATGATATCTTTCTAATGTCCTTTGATTAACTTGTTCTCTTTTCCTTCTCATATAATCATTAGCAGACCAATTATGATATTCTTCATCTGTCATTTCTTTACGGATCTCAGCTCTATATTGCTTTGTGTCTTTATAATCTTCAATTTCTTGCTCTTTTTTTTGATTATATTTCTTTGTCTGAGTTAATTGCTTTGTATTCCTTAGAAGCTCTCAACTAGTGAATGAATCAAATATCGACATAAACTAAATAAATATCTAAATCTCTCTATCTCTCTATATATAGATTATACATTAACATATAGAAAATAAAAATATTCGAGTTTACATTTAATAAAAAATATATATGGTATAA
>JAZUKX010000050.1:0-5510 GCA_045643505.1 Candidatus Absconditabacterales bacterium
TCCATCGGGACGATCCACTCCTTCCCTGTTTTTTTTTATTTCTCATTTTTCAACACAACAGGCTTCGGAATCCGTTCCCGATATCCATCGGGACGATCCACTCCTTCCCTGTTTTTTTATTTCTCATTTTTCAACACAACAGGCTTCGGAATCCGTTCCCGATATCCATCGGGACGATCCACTCCATCCCTGTTTTTTTTATTTCTCATTTTTCAACACAACAGGCTTCGGAACCAGTTCCCGATATCCATCGGGACGATCCACTCCATCTCTGAACGCAAAATTGCTCAATGTCTATTGAGTTTTTTTATTTATATAATCTTGAGTTAAAAAAAATTAAAAATCTTGTTTTAAAATAATATTGACATATACAATATTTTTGTTATAATATTTTTATCAAAAATTAAAAAAAATAAACAAATTAAAACCATTGCTTTTATGTTAAAAACTATTTCTTTATCTTGTTTAGGGGTTAACATCAATATAACCTCTGTAAAATTTGACAAAATCAACGATTTGTCTATCGAAAAAAATGCTAAAAACTTAATCAGGACGGTTATTATGCCTGCACTCTCTGGCACAACACCAGTGGCTATTGAAAAAAAAAGTTGGTTCGAAGGTCTTCAAGCCAATTGGGATACATGGAAGAAAAAGGTGAAAGTTGAAACGGAAAACTTGCTGGCTGAGAATCAGTACCAACAAGATCTTGCTGTGTACAGTGACTTGCTCAAAAAAGCGAAATCAGCAAACAAAAACAGCAAAAAAAATCTTGTGAGACCGACACTTATCATCACACCTGCACCAGACATTGATGAAAGTCTTGTTGTACCTTGTGATAAAAGCTTCCAAAGCGTTGCTTATGAATGTTTTGGCTTGAACCGTTATCTTTGGTCCAAAAAACTAAACGGCATCGAGTATATCTATCCGACACAAAAATTACTGGATTTACTAAAGTAAATCCAGTAAAAAACTAAAAGGCCAGTCGTACAGATTGGCCTTTTTTCTATTTTTTTAATGATTTTCTTTTATTATTTTCAATAAATTTTCAATATCATCATCCTCTGCTCTTTTGTTTCGATGATGTTTTCCACATTTTTCACACTCAAATAATATCTTCATTGTTCAATTTCTAATTTCATAGTTTATGGGAAACATTTTACCATGACAATCACTACTTCTATCTCACGGCACAGCTCCATCAACATGTAAAGATGTAAAGCAATGAGGACAGTGATTTCTGCACGTCCTTGATGCTAATTCTATTTGTTTTCAGCAGTTTATACATTCAAATGTTTCATTTATTTTTTTCATATTTGTCATATCAAATTTTCTACAAAAATAAAAACCGAGTAGCCGTAAAATTTACATATTTATCTCCAAATTTAAGTGTGGGTAGCTCGTCTTATTCTGGGAATAAGAATGCCGTCTCCCAGGAGATTTGTGAGATACTAATAGTTTTGTAAGTCATACGAACTCCTCAGTCTGATGTAATTATATTTTTTACTTTTAATTTTTCAATAATTTTTTTTGATTTTGTTTTTTTACTGACTCAGTACACATTATATTATACATAATTACAAATCTGTCAAGTACATAATTTTGTATTTTTTTTACAACTTTTGACAAATAATATCTTATAAGATATAATTATAGGTGTATTTTATTATATTAGTCATAATTATGATTTGATTGATTAGTAGTGATAGTAACTACAGAAACAAAAGAAAATTTTGAGCTGTAAAATTATTTTTTATTGCAATTGCTTTTGTGATTTTTTGAAGTAGCCAGATTTTTGCCGCAAATAATGAATGTACATCACAAAATCCGACAAGTCCATGTATTATTTATGAGCCAAATACTTGGACCTCGTGAAATGTAACAGCAATTCTGACTTGACTTTGAGATAAAATAATAACAAACAATGAAGAAAGTAATATTTTTGAATTTCTTTGAAATTGATCTTTTACCTTTAATTACAAAGAAAAACCATGAAGTATAAGATCTACTCCAATAACAGCAACAGTAAATTGGATAGATAGAGAATGACCTACTTGATGTAGCTTAATATATTCTACAAAATGAGAAGACTATTTTGGTTGATGTTCAAGACAACAATACAATGATTGTATTAATTGAAGCTTGATTAACTGATTAACAACATGGTTTACTCATTATATACTTAGAACTGACACGTCTTGTATAAAGAATTGTTCAAATAACAATACTACAGAATATGACTGAGAATTTACAGATGAAAATGTTACTGTAACATTAACTGGTTGTGAAGATAGTGGGCATATTACTATTTTAAACAACCAATGAACTGGTGTATATGTTTTTACATGAAATTGAACTTTTATTTTTGAACTTCAAGATGAAGCATGAAATCAAACTCAAGTCATGGCAAAAGTAACCAAGATTCATAAAACCGAATTAGACTGTGATATAAATTTTTCTACAAGAAGCCTAACAAATCAAAACGTCATAGCAACATTAACTGGTTGTAAAGATTGAGCAACAGGATTATATGAAAACTCTTTTATATTCACAGGTAATGGTGTCCATGAATTTTTGCTCGCAAGCTGATCTGATAAAACAGGATCTGTATTTGCCTCTGTTAATTGGATTGATAAAGAGAAGCCCACTTGTACTTGAAGCTATTCACCTCAAGAAGAAACTTTTGGCGATGTCCTTGTTAAATTAACATGATGTAATGAAAGTTTATATAATTCACAAACTCTGTTTTTGTTCAAAAAAAATTGAACCCATGTATTTGAATTTCAAGATCAGGCAGGAAATACTTGATCCTATGTAGCTAATGTAAATCGAATTAAAGAAAATATTTTTATTACTTGAATATCTCATGAAATAACATGAGAGACAATAAAATTAATGTGGGAATCTATTCTAACTAATTTGATAGACATGGATATACTAGTACGAGATGACAATTATGAGACATATCAGATATTATGAACTATCAATACTCAAGAAAAAGAATTTTCTTTTGAATCTATTCAAGAAAGTGGGCATTTTATAAGGTTTATGCCAACAAATTGATGAAAAGCCGTTAATTATTTTGCTAGCAATGATAAAGAAGATAAACCTATTATCACCCCAAAATGTGACATAAAATATGATATTGAATCAAATACAAATAATGATGTAACAGCAGAACTAACAAATTGTAATGAAGATATATCGGTAACAAATAATGGTAGAAGTTTATTACATATATTTACTGAAAATGATAATTTCACTTTTGAATTTGAAGATGACTATGGTAACACATGAGAAGCTACAGCTTCTGTATCATGGATTGATAAAATGGCACCATCTTGTACAGTTGAATATTCTACACAAGAAGAAACAACATCAAATGTAATAGCTATGTTAACTTGATGTTCTGAAACAGTTTATTTACTAACTGGTGACAACTCTCATACATTTGCTGAAAATTGAAGTTATCCATTCATCTTTTTTGATAATGCATGAAATAGATGAATAGCTATGGCTAATGTAAATCGGATAAAATCTGAAGAAAATCCTACTACAATATTAACGTGAATATCTCATATCGTATTAGATTGACAGATAACTTTATTTTGGACGAAATTAATAGATAGTACCGTACAAATATCATATAAGCATAACGATCAAGAATACAAAGAACTATCTACTATCAATGCATCAAATGAAGGTTATTCTTTTGAATCACAATGAGAATGAGACTATGAAATCAAATTTGAATTCAATAATCATGATGATATATTGTATAATTTCACGATAGAACCAGAACCAGAACCTATTTGTACAATCAACTATTCTACAAACAATTGGATAAATTGAAATGTCTCAGCCACATTATCATGTGACAAAGTTGTAAACATAATATGAAATTCATGAAACAACACTATAAATTTTGAAAAGAATTGATCATATATGTTTAGATATACTTATTGAGATGGTAAAATGTGAGAAATAGAAGCTACTGTAACTCGAATCGATAAAAAAGCTCCAATTTGCGGTCTATGGACTTATAGTAGTAGAACTATTACTAATGAAGATGTTATCGTTACATTATCTAGATCTAACGATAATGGTGCTGGAATAAATGTATCTGGTGGTACTTGTATTATCACAGGGAACAATCAAAGTTGTAATATTGAGATTTCTGACAATGCTGGAAATACAGGATTATGTTCAACTACTGTGACTTGGATAGATAAAGAAAGTCCCGTTTTAATTGAAATCACACATATTCCTCCATTTATGTCAGGACACACTCTCAGCTATACTTTTAGTTCTAATGAATCATGACATATTTCTTATTATTGATGATGTTCGTGAAATATTGAAAATGCAATATCTGGAGAAAATACGGTAACATTTAACAATTTATCAAACTGAATTTATAATTTTTGTACAATATATGTCGAAGATGTAGCTTGAAATATTTGAAAGTTGAGTATTTCACCTTTTAAAATAAATGACAAAGTTCCTACTTGTGATATTGACTACTCTACTAAAGAATTGACAAGTGGAGACGTAATATCAAATTTGGTAAGATGTACAGAATGAGCCACATGATTTAATGAGACATGACATATGTTTACAGAAAATTGAGAATTTGTATTTACTTTTGTCAGTGAAGCGTGAGTGGAATGAAGTACAACAGCTATAGTATGAAATATTGATAAAGATTGACCAAGTTGTATTCGGTGAGATCCAAGTAAAACAATATTGAAATGAGAAGACACTTGAGAAATCACATTAACTTGTGTTGATACTTGAGCTGGAATAAAAAATGAAGAATTAATAATTAATAATGAACATAACGAATACTATACAATTTCTCTTACTAATTCAATAATAAACTGAAATGAAAATATATATATTTTTGAATATACAGCAAAAAATTGAATAAATTGAGAAGCTATTTTTACATTACCTGAAAATGCAATAATTGATAATGTTTGAAATGATGCAACATTTAATAATAAATCACTCATTGTAGATAATACTGCTCCTACTTGTGTAATATCATGAATAAATGACAATCGAGTAAATCATGAGATTTTATTAGAAATAATGATGTATGATACTAATGTAGACAATAGCTGATACAGTCGAGATTGAATTGGATACAACAATATAAAGACAAAAATGGCTTATAAAAATTGAATACATACTGGATATGTAAAAGATCTTGCTTGAAATGAATGATATTGTACTTGATCAGTTACTTCAATAGACAAAACAAAACCAGTCTGTGGAAATCGAAGTTATTCTACACAAGATACAACAAGTGGAGACGTAACTGTTACACTATCAAATTCTACTGATACTTCGGCTTGAATTAATGTATCTGGATGAACTTGTACTATCACAGAAAATGAACAATCTTGTAATATCGAAATTTCTGATAATGCAGGTAATACTGAAATCTGTACTTCTGAAATTGTAAGTCGAATAGATAAACAAGCACCTAGTTTAGTTGAAATAATTCC
>JAZUKX010000051.1:0-2430 GCA_045643505.1 Candidatus Absconditabacterales bacterium
TCCTTATTTGCTACTCATGTTTTCCTTAAATAATCAAGTAGACTTGTTTTTCCATGATCAACATGTCACATGACGGTAACTACAGGAGCTCTCTCTTCCAAATGTTTTGATTCTTTGTCCATATCCAAAAGAGATTGTAAATCTCAAGTGATGAAACTCTCAACATCCAATTGCTTATTTTCTTCTCTCTTTACTGTTACATTAAATTCTTCTCAAATCAAAGTGGCTGTATCAAAGTCTAGACTAGCAGTAAGTCATAACATTAATTTATTTTGCATCAAAACTTTCATCAACTCTGGCAATGGGACTCACATTTTTTCAGAGAATTCCTTTACAGTAATTTTGTCTCATATAATAATTTCTTGTTTCTTTATCAAGTTACCAGAAACTTTTGCTTCTTTCGGTTTCTTTACAATTGGTTGATTATTTGATTGATTGTTTGGCTTTATATCATCACGATTTTTTGAATCGCTATGTCTGTGGTCAGCTTGCCTTTCATTTTTATTTTCTTCAACATGTGGTTTTCAAGTATAAGTATTAGTTCAAATAGTAACATTTCATCAGACATGATTTCAATTATGATTGTATTTTTGCTTTCATCAATTCTTTTCTTTTTCAGATTTGTTTCATCATTTTTGTCATCCAAATGTGATTGGAGCAGGTTTATCTCATCCTGTGGCTCATATAATATCATCTAAAGTGACTCTGGAATCTGTCTTTTTTATTCAACCACCATAAATTCTCTCAATTTCATTTTGATTTGCTTCGTTTTCCTCATCCGTAAAATCTATGATAAATTCATCGGGGTCATCTTCTACTATAATTGGATCTGGAGCTTTGTTAAATCCCATTCATGCAAAAAATCATCAACCACTTTTTAGCTCATCAACTTTTAGTGCAGATTTTTGCTCATTAGATTTTTTTGCTATTCATTTTTTTTCATTTTGAATTCACATAAAATCTTGAACTAATTTTCATTTGTCAGATCATTTTAATTTACCATTTTTTTCCAAAAGTTTTTGAATTTTGTACAAATTAGGATCTGAAACAATATCAGTCTTTGCAGTTAATTCTTTTCACATAACTTTTTCATAATATCTAGAAAAAGTCTGCTTAGAAATTCATAAATTTTTGATTACTTCATCAATACGAGGCATACGATATTCTTATTAATATGAAATATGATTTTAAAAAAAATCACAAAAAATACAAACTCCATCGTATATATATTGTTTACTATTTCAAGTAAAAATGAATTAAAATATTATTTTTGTTATTATTTTAGTATATTTTCAAAAAGTCATCGAATAACTTGTCTAGAATCGGTTACTTTTATTAGTAATCATCATGCGGACTGAGCTGCTTGGATACCGATATCTGAATCCTCAACTATGATACATTTTTCGCTGCTTGTTCATAACAATTCCATAGCTTTTAAGTAGATGTGTGGATTAGGCTTTTGTTGCTGGACATCATCACTACTTATGATTAAATCAAAATAATCGATTATTCATAATTTTGTTAAAATGTTTATAACACTCTCTTTCTTTGAACTGGAACAACATGCAGTTTTCAATCCTAATTTTTTTATATTTTGAAACATAAAAAGTTTTTCAGAATTTATTTTACATCATTCGTCAATGTTTTCTTGTGTATATTTTTGCTTCTTTTTGTTTATGCTGTCAAAAAGATTTTGTGGTATTGATTTTATATTGGATAAACACTTGATTTTATCCATAGTAGAAAGTCATTCGTATTGCTTAAATTCTTCCAATGTTAATGTAAATCAAAAATCTTGCATAGCTTTTTCTAGAGCATTGAAATGCCATTCAAATGAATCAACTAAAACTCAATCCATATCAAACAATATGCTATCAAATTTCATAGTATAAAACACAAATAATAAAGATCTCTATATATTATTAATTCAATTAAATTTTCAATATAAAACATTTATAATTGTTATTTTATCTTGAATTATCCTTTTATTTTTATACACTCAAAAAAAAGTTTTAGATATATATTTTTTTGATATGGAAAAAAAATTAAAAAAAGGAGACAATTGTAACTATATTATTGAAGTTACATATACAGATGATGAATTTAATAATTCAAGAAACAAAATGGTTGATTTCTTTGGAAGAGATGTAAAAGTCCCTTGATTTAGAAACTGACATGCTCCAAAACATCTAATAGAAGAAAAATTAAATCCAGAATATATTGAAATGTGAACTTTTGAAAGCTTGATAAATGAATGATTGAAAGCTATTTTAGATGGAAATAAAGAAATTAAATTTATATGAGAACCTTATGATCTAAATAATGATAAGGAGAAAAAAATGATATCAATCAAATTGGATGTATATCCAGAAGTTACTGTAAAAGATGATAAATGGAAAACTAAAAAAATGAAAAAACTTGAATCTAAAG
>JAZUKX010000052.1:0-8122 GCA_045643505.1 Candidatus Absconditabacterales bacterium
TTTAATTATTAGTTAATTTTATGGATTACAAAATTTTTTGATGTAAGGTGAATAAATATTATTTAAATAAATGGTTGAATTATTTTTCAGATCACGAAAGTATTGAAAATAGTTGTATTATTGCGACTTGTGTAGTCACAGATAGTGCAAAAAGTAAATTTATAAAAGAAACATTAAATCAATTGTCTGAATGAAAACATGTTTATCTGACTTGATGTGCAGTTTTTGATGAATGAAAAAAAATGGATGAAGATAAATTTTATTCTGTTTATCCACAATTAGCTGAATATAGAAATTCAATAACATTACTTTCGGAAGAACCTGATAGAAACGATACTCGTATTGCTACAACTCATGAATTTAAAAAGACAGCTAGACTTTATACCAAAGAATTTATTGTGATTCAAAATTGATGTGATAGTCATTGCGCATTTTGTTTGACTGTACAAAAAAGATGATCTTCTCAAAATATTCCAGAAAGAGAAATATTACAGCAAATCAATGATTTTGTGGATATATGATGAAAAGAGATTGTGGTTACAGGAGTAAATTTAGCGGCACGATGATGCTCAAATACAAAAAAGCCACAAGAAAGTAAATTTTCGGATTTATTACAAGATATTTTAGATCAGACAAAGATTGAGAGAATTAGGATATCTAGTATTTGACCAGAATTTTTGGATGATAAGTTTTTTGAAGTAGTGAAAAATCCTAGATTTTTGCCACATTTCCATTTTTCAATTCAAAGTTTCTCTGACAATGTTTTGAAAGCAATGAATAGAAATTATGACTCAAAAAGATTAGATTATGTCTTAAATAAAATCAGGGATTTGGATAGACCAGACAAAGATTTAATCTCAATTTGAGCTGATATTATTGTTTGATTTGCATGAGAGACTGATGAAGATTTTCAAAAGACAATTGAATGAGTAAAAAAATATAAAATCACAAAATTACATGCATTCCCATTTTCAGCTCATGACAAATGAGAAAGCATTCCAGCTCATTTATTCAAAAATCAAGTTCCTTTTCATATCAAAAAACAGAGAGAAAGAGAATTAATAGCAGTTTGAGATGAAGTTAGACAAGAATTTATAGAAAAAAATAAATGAAAAAATCATCAAGTTTTGGTTGAAGAAATGAGAAATTGAAAATGGAGATGATGGACTGAAAATTATATCCAAGTAGAATTAGATTGAGAGCACAAAAGAGGTGAAATTGTAGAAATAGTGTACGAATAGAATTTGATGTTATTTTAGATAAAGTGAAATATTTTATGGTTTGACCCCCGGTAATTGTAAATTAATAAACATTTTTTAATAATTATAAAACAATTTATAATTACAATTTACCCGGGGTCAGTGAGTATTAAGATTTTCTATTTAAATTTCAAAACTATTTCATCTTTTGTGACATCTATTTTTTTTAGTTTGATTCATGCTTGAACAAACATTTTTTTTGCAGCGACATTTCCAGGTGTTCAGTCATATTTATCTGACAAATATATTATTTCTTTTATACCAGATTGTATGATAACTTTAGCACATTCATTGCATGGAAATAATGCTACATATATTTTTCAGTTTCTTAAATCTTTTCATCCACTATTTAAAATAGCATTTACTTCAGCATGTACCACATAAGGATATTTTGTGTCCAAAAATTCTCATTCTCTATCTCGTGGTAAATCTTCATCATTACATCCACATGGAAATCAATTATATCATATTCAGATGATATGATTTTCTTGGTTCACTATACAAGCTCAGACTTGAGTGTTTGGATCTTTACTTCTTTGGGCAGATAAAATAGCTATTCACATGAAGTATTCATCCCATGAAATATAATCATTTCTTTTTGGCATAGAAAATTTGATTATTTAGTAAATATATTATTTTGTTTATTTAATAACTATTCAAAAGCAAGATAAAATTATTTGAGCGGATATTGCTATGAAAAAATTTGCAGTGAAAATTGCGTGAGTTTTTGTAGGCGGCGTGAGCTCTCCTTATTAAATTAAGGAGGGAGAGGGAGATGTATTTTTATGTTTATTCTTGATGGGGCTTCCAGCCCCAAACTCTGGCTCGACTTTTCTCACATTTGTTTTTGATAGACTTGAATAGCTTGCTATGAAATTGTGTAATATATAAAATATATTAGTACATGGATAATGTCTTTTATTTGAATTTTTTTCCGGACACTACTGAATTGCTCTGATTATTTTGTGTTTAGTGGTGAAAAAAAAGAGGATTTAAGATAATTTTTTTGTAGTTGTTTCTTTTGCTAAATATCGAATAAATAATGATCAAACAATATTTCAAATAACAGCTAACCAAAGCGTATTACTATAAGCGTGAGCTACTCACATTGTGATTACATTTGCTATACAGTGCTGGAATCAGCAGAAAATGAATAGAGGTATTCAAAATATTATTCAAAGTTTAGTTCCTTTTTTGTACAAATCTACTGCGACAAACATAATGATTCCACAAAATATACTTTTTATAAAAAATGCTCGTGAAAAATCTCGTGAAACAACTTTTGATATGGCATTCTCTATAACTACAGAATCATTACAAAAACTAATTAATCGTCATATCAAATATCCAGATATTAAATTAACTATCAAAATTATAGCTAATTGTTTATAGTTTTTTTGTTCTATGACATATCCACATTTTCATGTGTAGAGATTTAAATTCATTATACAGACAATCAGTAGTCATAAAGCAAACAAAAATGGTCAAATTGGCTCTCAAACTTTTAAAAGGATATATACTCATAAAGCTATAGCCATAGAAGCTCATATTGATTTTTTTATTGTCCCCATTTTTCAATATCACTAATATAAAGTTAATGATTTGATATAAAAATTAAAAAAAAATTCAATTATTTTTTTATCTGTCCTTGTTTTAGGATAATATTTCAATATTATAGAATTATTAATTTTATCAATTAATAAAATTTGTTTATGATATTGGATTGAAAAGTAGTAGCAGCAAAAATAAAACAGGAATTGACTCAAAAAGTTCAAAAGACTTTTCCAAACGAAGAAACTTATGTGTGAATTGTATATCTTTGAGATAATCCATCTTCTGCAACTTATGTCAGGATGAAGAAGAAATTTGGTGAAGAAATTTGATTAAAAACAGAGATATTTGGTCAAGAAAAAAAATATGATAAAATTGAAAATGTCGTTTCATTAATTCATGATTTGAATGACGATAAAAATTGTTTATGATTTATGATTCAACTTCCATTGCCAAAACAATTTGAATCGCATAAAGCAGAATTACTTTCTTTGATTGCTCCGGACAAAGATATAGATTGATTATGATGAGTTTTAACTTGATTGTCTGGAATCTGATTGATTGATTTTGTACCAGCCACAGTTAGAGCCGTAACTACATTATTGAAATGATATAACTTATACAATATGAGAGGAAAAATAGTTACTGTAATTGGACAGAGCAATCTTTGTGGAAGACCTCTAGTTGCTGAATTAATAAAACAAGAAGCGACAGTGTATTCTTGTAATGAATTTACCAATAAAGAAGAAATTAAAAATTTATGCAAAAAATCTGATTATATTATTTCTTGTACATGATGTATACATTTAGTGGATGATACTTTTGTTCGTGATGATAAAAGACAAATTTTGGTAGATGTATGATATGGATTCAAAGATGGGAAAGCGGTATGAGATATAGATTTTGAAAAAGTGAAAGATAAAGTAAAATATATAACACCTGTTCCTGGTTGAATTTGACCTCTTACGGTCGCTAGTATTTTTGAAAATCTGTTTACTATAGAAGAAGGTTTAGGGAAATAACAAAAAAAACCGGGGTTTAAATGTAACCCCGGAATCTTTTGTCATATTATTTCATTTCTCAAATCTTTATATATTTTCATTTACTACATCATGGTAATTTTCAATTAGCAGAAGCATAATTCCAATATACCTGTTTTATATTTGTGCTTGTATAAGCTCAGACATTCCATCATTCACTCAATCATTTCATAACAACAAATGTCTCACATGTTGGTTTTTGTGTTGGAATAATATCTGTTCATATCATTTTTTTATCATATGCAGTTCTAAAGTATGCATAATTTTCATCTAATTTACTAACATTTTTGAATGAAACATTTGTATTTGTATCCAATGTAGTGTTTGTAAATAAAAATTTCAGTACTTCTCTAAATGTTGCTAATTGATTTGGATCTCATAAATCTAAAGTATTTCACGTATTTTCTTCAAATGTTTCAATATTTTCAGATCCTCATGAAAGATACTCTCAAGATAATACGTCACCAGAGTATAGTTCTCAAGTTAAATTATCTCAGCTCAACTTTTCTACTGAATTATCTATAATTCCAGTTCAAATAACATCTTCTTCATTTACAATTTCTAATACTTCTCATGTATTTTGATTTGAGAATATTTGGTCAATATTTCATACTAAATCAAAGAAATTTATAATCGATCGTATTCAAGATAAAATAAGTAAAACAACATATAATAATGTAATTTTTGTTTTTGCTATTTTTGATCAAAATATTGCTCACAATAAAAGATATATCACAAATGATCAAGCAATTGAAATTATCAATCTAAGGTGCATTATGGTATCCGACAACCATAATCGTAAAAAGATTCATACCAATACTGCTATTATAAAAAATCGGATATTTGATATTGGATATTTTTTTCATTGAGAGACACGTTTCACGACTGTCTTTTCTTCTTTTACTTCGAACTCTTTATTAGCATTATGTGTAGTTCCTTTTGAATCTACGTTTTCATTTTCTCCTTTTGAAAAAATAGCTATAACTATGAATACCAAAAAATTTATACATGCTAATCGAAAAAAATTACAATCATGTCGCAAAAATCAACAAATTGCTGATTGTACAACAAATAAATAAAAACAAAACAATAAGAATAACTTCTTTTTAATCATAACTATTTGATATATTATTTTATAAAAGTCAACTATATTTATACATAGCAGATATTGTATAATCAATAAACATTTATTTTCAAGTAGAAAATTTGCTTTTTTTTATTTTCTGAATATAATTTAATTGAAGATATTTTATATGATAAAAAAAATTATGAAAAAAACAGTTACTTATATATTATCATTCTTGTTTAGTATCTCATGATTATCCCTATTAATTTGAAATACGACTGTCTATTCTTATTTCTCATTATGAGACATAAAAACTATTTATACAAAAAACGAATGAGATGCAATTAATACATGGCTTGATGAAGAAAGAGAAGTATCGATTGGAGATGTGGATCCAATTAGGCAATGAGCACATCACATTATCAATGCTTATAGTGGAGATGAGAATTCTATTGCAGAATGAATTGTTTGAAATGATAAAGAAATTAGCGATCATACAACTGCGGTAACAAGCACGCTCCAAATTATAAAAAATATTATCAATTGGGCATTATGAATGCTTGCTTTAGTGGCACTAATTTATATATTGATACAATGATTTATTATGCTGACAGCCGCCGGAGATGATGCAAAACTCAAAAAATGATGAAAATGAATAAAACGTGCATGTATTGCTATTGCAGGAATCGGTCTAAGTTGGTTCATTGTTACATTTATCTTTTGGATTATTAGAGGACTTGCTTCATAATTTTATACACAAAACCTAATTTAAAATGATAAAATTAATAAAAAATTATATTTCATGAATACTCCTTACATTAACTGTAATATTTATATGATGATATTGCGATGCATGATTTTCAATACCAACAAATCAATCTAGTGGATTTTATTATGAATATAACAATCAATGACAAAATAATATCAACACAGATATTGGATCCTTGATAAGATCTGAGATAATAGAAAGTGACTCAAACGACAACGTATATCACCAATTATTAAGTGTATTTAAGTTAAAAGATCAATCTCGGTTTGGAGATAGTAATGAAAAATGAAAAGTAATATATTATGCAAAATGGATAATTAATATGTTATTATCATTAACAGCATTAATATCTCTGATAATGATTATATTCGCTTTTTATATGATATTCTTCCAAAAAGATGATGCGGGAATATCAAAAGCAAAACAGATGTTAAAATGAGTAATATTAGCATTATTTGTGATGTGATTAAGTCGATTTATTGTTTCGTTATTCTTCTGGGTTGAAAGATGAACTACAAAAGAAGTATGATGAGGTATTACTAATAACTGAGATTCTATAATAGAAGCAATATCTTATATGCCAAGCAATTTAGACAATAATAAAAAATATTTATCATATAACTAAAATACTTATGTGATTACTAGATTTATGAGAACAAAATTTAATACAAAAGAGCAAAATGGATAACATGTTTAATACTGAAACAATGTTATCAATTTCTGAAATTAAAAATGATACTGTAATATTAAAAGATAGCTGACTTAGAGCTATATTAAAGGTAGACGGAGTAAATTTAGACCTAAAAAATTTTGATGAACAAGAAATATTATTGGAACAATATAAAAGATTTTTAAATTGATTATCATTTCCAATTCAAATAATCGTACGTAATAATTATTTAGATTTATCCAAATACTTAAATTACATTTCATCAAATCTAAAAAAAATAACAAATCCAACATTGAAAAGTACATGAGATAGTTATTATGAATTTTTACAAAATATAGATAGCAAACAAGGACTGATTTATGAAAAGACATTTTATATTGTTGTCCCTTTTTATGATGATGATCAAAATGAAAAAGACATCAAAAAATCTCGATTTACAAAATTGACAGATGTATTAAATGCAAAAGATGATGTAGAAGCTATAGTAGCTAGATACAGAGCATTTAATAAATGAAAAAATATGCTCGATATGAGATGCAATTTAATTGAAGAATGACTAAATTCTATATGAATCACTACAGAAAGGATGACAACATGAAACATTATTTCATTATTATTTAATTACTATAACCCTCTTTTACATAATGCTCAATCTACTTTAAATCAGCAATCATAAAAGGACAAAATCAATAAATACAAAAAATCCGCTGATGCGGATTTTTTCAAACAAATTATTTATATTATTTTTTTCGTTGTTTTGCTAAATCATATAATTCATTACACTTATCAACTAAATCAGTTTTTCACATTTTTTGGTACAAATCTTTTATTGTTTGGATTTCTTGTAAACAACTTTTCACAACAAAATCTTCGTTTGATATACACATTCATGTACAATTTATACAAGCATCTATTGCTGAATTATATTTTATTATATAATTTTTGTGATTTACAGCTTGTTTTGCAAATCATTGCAATATCTCAAATGATTCTAAATCTTTATTTATTGATATAGCATCTTGATTATAAGTTTTTTTATGTAATGTGTCTAAAATAAGTTCATAATCGGAATCTAAACAATAACATTGGCAAACTATATTTATTGGGTGATTAATTGGAAAATTCCATACTGGTAGTGTCTGGAATTTTGCATATCCTGCTCTGATTCAAATTTCATTATCTAGATAAATTTGTCACAAACATGTAGAGAATTTTCAATTATTTGATCCGAATCCCGTAACTAATACCAAATTTTTGAATAATGGTATATGATCATCTGCACCGAATCAATCTTCAGACAGCATTGATTTTAGATTATATGGATATCATGAAATTTTATATCTTTCAAAAACTCTGTATTGCTTTTTTTGAAATTTACGCTCAAAATTTAAGATTAAATCAAACATATTTCATACATCAATATTTGTAATTACAATTACTGGTTTTACTCAAAATGTTCTTTCAATTACCATCAGTTTATGTTCTATATATTCTCATAATTCTAAGTTTGATCATTCCACTTTTTTATTTTGGATAATATCTTCTGAATTGATACAATACAGAATTTCAATTTTATCTTTTAATTCATTACTAGAAAAAATTTTTTTCATTGAATCAATAGAATATCATGGTAAAATTCTTTGTGCACCAGTATCTTTTAAGATATTTCATCAAATTTCTAAATATAGTCTTCACGCTGTATTTACCATTCTATCTAAAATCTGATTTTTTTGCAATTCAACATATTTTTCTCCATCAAATCAAAAT
>JAZUKX010000053.1:0-3167 GCA_045643505.1 Candidatus Absconditabacterales bacterium
TTATTTGATTACAAAGATTTCAAATATTGTTATTCATCAATTGAAGAACTAATAGAAACATGAAATTATTATCCAAAATATGAAGATCAATTAATAAATGCATACAATTTTCTAAAACATGATAGAGCTGAATTAGCAGAATACCTAAAAAGTTTACATTCAAAAAATTGAAATAATATTGTTTATAGTACATGAAATTGAAAATTCAAAAGTGATTTAGCACAAAAGCTAATAGATGCATGATTAGCAAAATAAAATTCGTAATATATTTCATAAAATCAACCTTTTCAACAAAAAAATATAATACAATAACAATAAGTTATTCAAATGTAAATCTAGGAACAATAATTGAATAATTCTATCTACACAAAAGCTCTCTCAAAAAAGGGAGTTTTTTTTAACTTTATTTTTTTAATCGATTAATTATAAAAATACAAAAATTATTCATTCTTAATTCTTAATTATTAAATAATTCATGAATCTCGAAGAGTGCATCAATACAGTAATCCATTATCATCCAGAATTTACTTATGAAGAAGTAGAGGAGTTATGCCTAGACTATCTTTCTCAATTTAAGAAAAAAACAAAAGAAGAAAGTAAACTCAAAAGTCTAAAAAAATATTTGAATAAAGAATTTGAATTAGATTTATTCAAGGATGAACTACTTTGAACACCTGAATATGATGAATATTCGTCTGATCAACAAAAAATAACTCCACTAAAATCTATTCCAAAACAATATTTTGTATGAAAACAAGACAATAAAGACTATATACTCAAACTTACCTGACTAAATAAACAACTCGGGAAAACGATTCTTTTTGAAAATGCAGAATTGAAAATAAAATATGGAGAAAAGATTGCACTAATATGAAAAAATTGAGCATGAAAGTCCACATTACTCAAATTAATAATATGAAAAGAATCCATCGATCAATGATTATTAGAAATTCCTAAAAATATAAAAATCTGATTTTTGTCACAAGATATTTTCCGAGAAAGCAAAGATAGAATAGTAAAAGATGAAATGCTCACAGCATTACCAGATATCACAGCAAAATCAAAAAGACTCGATGAAATCAATGAACTTTTAAAATCAAATCCAGAAAATTCAATAGAATTAGTAGAAGAACAAAGTGAATTAATTCAACGAATGATAAATAATGATTGATACCAGAAATACTGATTACAGATAGAAATTTTGAAATATTTTTGATTTACAAAAGATCAATACAATCTAAGAATATCACAACTCTCATGATGAGAACAAACAAAAGTCCAAATTGCAAAATTTCTATTACAAGAAGTAGATTTATTAATTCTCGATGAACCTACAAATCATCTCGATATTGAATGAATTATGTTTTTACAAAGATTTTGTGATTTGTGGCAAAAAACTTTGATTTGTATCAGTCATGATAAAAAATTTTTGAATTCAAGTTTCCAAAAAATAATAGAGATTAGCAATAAAAAATTAACAGAATACAAATGAAATTACGATGAATTTATCGCTCAAAAAGAGAAAAATCACGAAATCCAAATGAAAAATTATGTAGCACAACAGAAATATTTAGAAAAACAAGAAGCCTTCATCGAAAGATTTAGATACAAAGCTACAAAAGCATCGCAAGTACAAAGTAGAATCAAACTTTTGGATAAAATGGAGAAAATAGAATTACCAGAAAATGATGTAACAACAAGAAATATTTCATTCAAATTAAAAGAAAGATTGCCAAATTTCATCATGGAATTAGATGAACTTTCCATTTGATATTGAAACAACACTTTGATTTCTCTACCAAAAAAAATCGAAATCACAAAAGATATGAGGATTTGAGTTATTTGAAAAAACTGAATATGAAAAACAACTCTCATAAAGACAATTCTCTGAGAATTACAACCTTTGTACTGATGAATACAAATTCATGATTGATTGAAAATTTGATCATATTCTCAAGCCTTAGACTGATTAGACTATGAAAACACAATCTTAAAAGAAATTGTCTGACCTGGAATCTCGATCAAAGATGCCAGAAGCTTGCTATGAAGCCTACTCATAGATAATGAAAAAATGGATCAAAAAATATGAACACTCTCTGGATGAGAAAAAGCAAAAGTAGCACTCACAAAAATGTTGCTTTCACAACCACAAATAATCATAATGGATGAACCAACAAACCATCTCGATTTAGGTTCAAAGGAAACTATCAAAAATATGTTGAGTGAATTTAATTGAGTAAGTATCATAGTTTCTCACGATAGAGATTTCCTTGAATGAACATCAAATCTACTTCGAGTATTATCAAACTGACAACTCGAAGTTTACCATGATTTGGAAAGAGGATTCCAAGCTCTAGAAGAAAGTTGCTGGAGTTGAGGATAAAAAAATTTTTTAATATTCAATTAAAAAAATGTATTTATACATCAAAACACCACGAATAAATAATAGTAAATATATCCCACATTTACTTGAACATTGTGTATTACACTCTGAGAATATTGATGAATTCATAAATATTACAATACCATGTTATGCATCTGTGGCAACATGTTACACTGAATTTGAATTTGATGAAAAAGATTTAGATTTAATTTTAAAAAAAATTACAACACCAATCTCAAAAGAAAGCTTTGAGACACACAAAAAAGTAATCAAACATGAATTAAAATGAGCATCTTTTTGACAAAAATCTTACATTGATAGATTAAGGAAAATTTCATGAAATAAAAATTTAATTTCAAATTCTATACAAGAGTGAGTGAAATTTGAAGATATAGTAAAATATCAGAAAAAATATTATCAACCAGAAAAGATGATTTTAGTAGATGATAATAATGAATTAATAAAATTTGGATGAATGGAAAAATCATTAACATTTGATTCTCAAATTGAATTAAAATCAAAAATAGAATACAAGAAAATTAAATTTCAATGAGACGAATTCGACACAATTTTCACTCAATATCAAAATCCATATGATATTTTATTTTTAGATTTTTTTTATGATTTAATAAACAATTACACATACTATATTGATACAAATAAATGAAAATATTGGCATGATGAAAGTGATATTTCATTAACTAACAAATATATGATTTTAAGTTTTTATAAATGATATTTGCCAAAGAAAATTAATAAAGATTTTTTTGAATGTTATAAAAAA
>JAZUKX010000054.1:0-4266 GCA_045643505.1 Candidatus Absconditabacterales bacterium
ACTGAGATTATCAATGTTTTGCTTGCTCAAGTAGTGGATTACACAATAGATATCAAATTAAAACAAAAATGAGAAAATTTGGAAATGGATATAAAAGTTTTCGATGAAAAGTGAGAGAGAGACATAAAAGCTCTAAGTGGATGACAAAAAGTCATATTAAAACTTGTTTGGATGTTGGCAATCTCAAACTACATAAAATCACCAATGCTTTTCATGGATGAGACAATCAACAATTTGGATCAAGATACTGTATGAAAAGTAGCTGATATGTTGTGAGATTTTGTAAAATTAAGAGATATAAAATTATATACAGTCACTCATAGTCAGCAAATTCAAGACATGGATATCTGGGATGAAGTGATTGAAATTAAGAATTAAAATAAAGATTTTATGTCATTTTGAATTTATACTGTTAACCGTACAAAATTTTAGGTTGAGTTGTGATTTTTGTATTTCTCTAAGGCCTACCAATAATACTTGATTTTTTGTCTGTGAACAATAATAGTAAATTATTAATTATTAATCTTTAATTATTATGAAATATATTCAAGCACTAAAAGAACTTTGAAAAGATTTTGATCCATTTTTACATTTGAAAGCTGAAGAAATTGTTGATGAAAGTGAATATTTTTTTGTAATTCCCGCTCGTGCACCTTATATTGAAGATCATCTCTTAATCATACCAAAAAGGAAAGTGTATGTTTTGAGAGAATTAAACAATGAAGAAAGATTAGAAATGTATGAACTTTTGGAAAAATGGTCTAAGCTACTCCATACAAAGCACAGTGGTGTAAATCTACTCCTTAGAGACTGATTAGTATGTGAAAATTACGTGGAATTTGGAAAATCTATAAATCATTTACATTTCCATTTAGTACCTGACTGCCCTATCTGAGCTGAAAATTTAAGTAACGAAGATAGACGTTTTTTTGATGATGAAGAATATATAAATATTACAAAAAACATAAAAAAAACATTTTTAGGAAAACAATAAAATCATTTTTTTTATTTTTGTCAATCTCATATTAGTTCCAATGTGGACTTTTTTTGATTATTTTATTTTTTCGATTAAAATTATAATGTATTTAATATGTAAATTTAAAAAAATGATCACACGTACAACATCTAGATTGATTTCCAAAGCATTATTCTTGCTATCTTTTGTATTATTCGGATTTATCTGCTGTGCTTTTGGAGAAGATATATATCAATCAAAAATAGATTTAGAGAATTTTAATACAGATGAGGCTGAAATGACTATTAAAGATTTACAATCTAGTATTGATTCTATTACAAAACAATTATTTGATTTAGATGAAAAAGAAATTAAAGAAGATTGAGATTTAACTGACAAATATATGGAAATCAGAAAAGAAATTGTTGCTGTGGTACAAGATATTAACAATACTACAGATACTGTCTCTGAGATGCTGAACAAAATCGCTTCATATAAAAAACAAATACTTATAAATACAAAATCTTTAGCAGAAACAAGATCAGGGATTGATACATCCAAAGAATTTATATCTGAATTTTCAAATTTTTTGTACAAATTAAGTAATAATATAGAAACAGATAGTGGTGTAGATGAATTTAAATTATTTGCACTATCAGACAACATTCCAGCCACACTTTCAAATGAAGAAGCTGTAAAAATGTTACTATTAGAATTTAATGAAATGCTTGATGCACTGGACTCAAACGAAGAAAAGCAAAAGCAATTAATATTAAAATTAAATCAATTAAAATTAAATGCAAGTGCTGATGTAAAATCATATCAATCTATACTAAATACATTATATCAAAAGAAAAATTACTTAATCCAATTTATGGAAATATATAAAGAAGATAAATTAGCGGAACAAAGTTTTAGTGTGATATTTAATAGTAGGAATGATGTATATGATGCCATGGTTTCTATGGTAGAAAGGATTATAAAAAAAGATTTCTCTGACCTAACCTTTAATATGAAAGAGAAGAAAAAAGACTTGGAAGCAGCTTACGAAAATACAATAGCTGGTTCTGGAAATCTACAGCCATTAGCTCGACCTGTATATCCTATACAAAAAATTGATATGTATTATGGTGACAAAGATTTTGAAAAAGAATATGGAATACCAAATCAATGAATTTCAATAGATGTAGAACAATGATCCCCTGTATACTCTGCAGCTGACGGAATAGTATATCATGTGACAGACAATCCTGGAATTTGAATTAGTTGGGTTTTGGTAATGCATGAAAATGGATATATAACAGCATACTTATACTTGAATGATATTGTAGTACAAAAATGAGATGTAGTAAGGAGATGACAATTATTAGGACACTCATGATGAGAACCTGGTACAAAATGAGCAGGATTTACTTCTCATGGTCCAAATCTTACATTTATAGCATTCAAAAACTGAGTGGCAGTAGATCCTTTCCAATTGCTAGATTTAAGTGTAATCGAAGATAAAGATGTTATCCCAGATGAATATAATATAAAATATTTGAATGACAAATATTCTAGGACAATTGATATATCAGAAGTTAAATTTGCAAGTGGAGATACCGTAGATGAAAGAGCTACAAGTTTCTTACATTCATATTGAGTATGAGCTTATAGACAAATTGCATTCCGAGAAGATGCTGTAGCAGGAACGAATATCGATAGAGATGTCGTAATTTGTATTGCTTTTGCTGAAAGTACATTGTGAAGATATTTGACCACAAGTAATAACATCTGAAATGTCTGAAATGATGATAGATGAAATAGAGTTTCATTTAATTCTGCTCTAGCATGAGCAAGATCTATTGCAAATACATTAAACAACTATTATTTATGAAATTACCATACAATAAGACAATTAAGTAGATATTGAAATGTAGATTGAAAAATTTATGCATCAAGTCCAATCAATTGGCAAAGAAATGTAACAAAATGTCTTAGTCAAATTAAATGATATTATGTGCCTGAAGATTATCCATTTAGGACCGATTTAAATCCTGTAGCCACATGAGAAGCTACTGGATCTTGAGAAACAATGACCTATGTGAGAAAAGTAGACTAAAATATATAAGAGTGACAAAAAAGTCACTCTTTTTTTTATTAGGTTTTCGATGTTATAAACTAGGATATCCAAAATCAGATAAAAAAAGTCTTCAAAAATTTGACAAATAGAATATTTTTGAGTATAATAATATTGCCATGAAAAATTATACAGACAGGCTAGCTCACGATAAGAGTCAAGAAATCAAAATATGTCTTTGGAGGTTGGCATTCCAGCCTTCCTCTTTTTTTTTAGAAAAAAATTTTATGTATCTTGATTCTGGAGAAAAAAACAATAATAATTAATTATCATGAATTATGAATTATTTGACCATTGAGAGAAAAAAATATTTTTGGTAGATATGACCAGAGAACCTGATTATATTTTTTCTGAATTAGCAAAAAATTGATTATCGAAATATATAAAGCAATGAAAAAAAATATGAATCTTAGTAAATAAAAAATGATTTTCTGGTGGAATTTTTTGTAAAAAATGTGGTTTTGTGCCAAAATGTAATAGATGTTCTGTAAATATTGCTTATCATAAAGTAAATCAAGAAAGGATATGATTGTGTCATATATGTAAAACTCAATATAATTTCCCAACAAAATGCGAGCATTGCGGTTCTAGTGAAATTTTTGAATTTTGAATTTGAACTCAACAAATAGAAGAAATCATAAAAAACGAGTTTAAAACAAAATCACAAATAATTGAGTCAGAAAAGGCCAATTCTGTAAACAAAATTAACGAAATTTGGGATAATGAATCTCAAATCTATATCTGAACTTCACTTTTGAACACAGCCATCAAATGAATAAATTTTGACTTAATTATTTTTTTAAATGCTGATATTGGACTAAACATACCTGATTACTCTGCTGCAAAAAACAACTTTTATTTTTTATATGATACTTTTACAAATCACAACTGTAAAAATTTTGTTGTACAAAGTTTTAATACCGAAAATTATAGCATAAGAAAAGCATGTAAAATGGACAAATGAGAATTTGAAATACAAGATAATATTTTTAGAAAAATTTGAAACTATCCTCCATTTACAGATGTTTGTATTATCATGTATAAAAATGAGATTGAAGAAAAGCTTTTTAATAAAGTAGACAAATTGTACAAAGACTTATTATATTTGAAAGAAAAATATATGATGGATGATTTAGAAATCTACTCAACTCCACCTTTAATTTACAAAATATTTTGAAAATATAGGTATAAT
>JAZUKX010000055.1:0-4684 GCA_045643505.1 Candidatus Absconditabacterales bacterium
ATTTTTGTTTGTTCTACGGACTCGCTCCTACGACAACGTCGCCCATTTTAGGTTCGTTAGTAATTTTTGGATTGAATACGAAGGCGTAGTGAAATTGCGTGACATATGGTTTCACTACATTCGAAATGATGAAAAAAATCCCCCCAACCCCCCTTATTAAGGGGGGCAATTTAAATCCCCCTAACCCCCTTTCATAAAGGGGGCAACAAAGCGTTCGTTCAAAATGATAAGGAAAAATCCCCACTTAATAAGGGGGACTACAAAGCATTTGTTTGAAATTATGTGTTATGAATTAAAATTCTCTGAAAATGGTTTTTTTGATATTATTTTTTTCTTTTATTCTTTTTTCTTTGATAATTTTTTTGTATTCTTCTGTGACTAAAAAGATGAATTTATTAAATTTTTCTACTACTTGTTTATTTTTGTTTGCATCATCTTTTAGATCATTTGTTTCATTATAAAGTAATTCATGTTCAATAAATATGTTTAAATCGTCTTTTAATTCGAAGTCTAAATGTTGTTCTTGTCTGATTTCTGTATTTTTATCCAATGAATATCTTATAATTTCTATCCTGTTTTCTTTTGTAAATAGTTGGTATGATACTTTTTGTCTATCATCATTTGCTCATAAAAGGTCAAATCAAACAGAATAATCTTTTTTTACTAAATCAAAGATTTTCTCTGTTTCAAATTTTAATTCTAAAAATTTATTTTGTACATAAGATTTTGAATCGTCGATTTCATATTTTGCGATTTGGTTTTCTGAGTTTGAAACTGTATGTACAGGCTCTGTGTTTTCTGGTTGTGTTTCAGGGATAGTATTTGTATTTTTATCATCCAAATCGTCATTTTCATCTAGATTTACATCATCTAAGTCGTTATTTTCTTGTGGAACTGGATTTGTTTGTGGAATTGGATTTTCGATAGGTTTATCAATATTTTCATCTTCATCATCTAAATTTATATTACCAAAGTTATTTTGAGGATTAGTTGTTCAATGATTGTCTATTTGTGGAATTTCTTCAAAAATATTATCATCTCGATCATCTAAATCATCATAATCATCTTGTGTATCTGAAATATCAAAATTATCATCATCTGTTGATTCTATTGGTTTTTGTACTATTTCAGGTGTGCTTGTTGTGTTTGTATGTCATATTTCATCTAAATTTGGAATATCATCAAATTCTTCGATATCATCGAAATCTTCTTCAGGTGGCACATAGTCAGCAGGATTATCTGGCTCATCAAATACAGGATTTTCAATTTCAGGATTATCGTTGTTTGTGTTTTGATTATTTGTATTTTGAATTTGTGTTGCTGGCTTCTCTCTATAATCTACGCCAATATCGTCATCTAGATCATTATAGTCGTCTTCTGGCGCTTTTCATCATTCTTCTATTTGTAATAAATTTGGATTTTCAAAAACATCATCATTTCAGCCAAACATATCAAAATCATCGTTGTAGTTTTGATTTTGTGTTGATTGTTGGTTTTGAGGATTTGTATATTGATTTTCGTCTGCCATTTTTTGTGGAATAAAAATAAAAATTATTTATATAATTATACATAGAATTTTTTTAAATGCAAATTTTAGGACACTATTTATGGAACCAAAAATTATTTATACTCATAACAAAAATGGTTATGCTAAAATAAGGAATTGAGAATTGATTATTGAAATTCCTGTTTATCTAAAATGGAATACAAAATTTAAAGAACAATTGATTATTCAATGACAAAAACTTTTTGAAAAACAAAAAAAATATAATCATGTAAAATCTATCGATGATGAAAGTGTTTTGCTATTTGGTGAAAAAGTGCCAAAATGAGAACTTGGGAAAAATACAGAAAAAGAGATAAAACAAATTTTGTTGGACTATATCACGCCAATGGTGGATGAATATTCTAATTTGATTTGAATTCCATATAAATCTATCCGTGTGTGAAAAGCAAAAACAAAACGATGATCTTGTAGTTTTGATCAAAAATTGATGTTTAATATAAATTTGATTCATCTACCTACAAAGTATGTGAGATATGTGATTGTACATGAGATATGTCATTTAAAGCACAAAAATCATTCAAGTAAATTTTGGTCGGAGGTGGAATGATTTTTACCAGATTTTAGACAGACAAGGAAAGAGTTGAAGAAGATTGTGGTGGAGTAATATAGACCCCGGGATTTATTTTAATCCCGGGGTCAATTTTTCAGCGACAAAAAAACTCCGGAACGAAGTCCGGAGCCTGTATTTGATGAATAAGAAAGAGACCCCGGGATTTATTTTAATCCCGATGTCAAATTTTCGGCGACAAAAAAAACTCCGGAACGATGTCCGGAGTCTGTATTTGATTTTTGTTTAGATCAATAGGGATGGATTATCCTTGATAACAATACCAGTTTCAAGTACTTTCGAGTGGTGAGCTATAATCGAAGTCACTTAAATCGATAGTTGTTTTTGCTGTCTCATCTTCAGGGAAAGATTCATATTTAGCACCATTTCAACCAAAATTGTTGTCAGAATATTGTCCACATACTATGAAATGTGCTTTATCACTATCCGTATAATATTCGTATTTTCCTCATGTTAACTCAGCTGGACTAATGTTAAGACCATATTTTTCTGCAAGTGTGGCATTTGTAAATAAATTTAATCCATTTTTTGTATTATCAGCATCATCTTCTGTTGATATATTATTAGGGTAGAATTTATTATCCATTTGGTATTGAATAATTGCTGTTCATAAATTTTTTACATTTGCTGTAACTGCAACATCTTGTGCTTTGTCTCTTGCTCATCAAATCTTTGGAAGTAAAACTCAAGCCAAAATACCGATAATAACGATAACGATCAACATCTCGATCAATGTGAATCATTTTTTAGTTAATTTTGTCATAATTTATAAAATAATATAAATAAAAGTTTTCTTTTTAAGAAACAATTTTTTTTTAGTAAAAATATTTTAGATTTCAATATTTTTGGCAAAATATGTACTTGTTGTGTGGCTGATTTTTGATTTTTGTATTGACATTTTTTTATAGACCCCCGGGGTTCATAGAAAACCGAGGGGGTGGTGTTGCTTGTAAGTAGACCCCGGGGTCTTGAATTTGACCCCGGGGTCAGTACGGGGTCGGTATAATTATTTCTGTATGAAATGTGAAATTGTTTTGATGTTTTCTGGTGAAATTTGATAAGAATCTGCGATTATTTTTTCCATAAATGATGATGGAGCAGTATGTAGATCTATAGTTTTTACGAGTTGGTTTTTTAATAAACAAACTGTCCAATATTTTCGGATTATTGGGATGATTTTGAGTGGATTTTTTGTTTTTGCTGATTTGATGAAATTTTTTAGATTTAGTGGAGTATAGACCATGTCTTCTTTTGTGACTTGGCTTGGAAATGGGTGAAAATATCCTAAGTCATGATACATCATAATTTTTTTTGCGTCGTAATCTTTTACAGCTTTGATTGGTGCTCGACCAAGCCATCTAAGTGTGCTATTGAATCGGATTACCTTGGGCATAAATTCTTGTACTTTCTTTTTTAATCTGATAGCATTTACCAAATTTCATATTGAAAAAATAATTCAAAAATATTTTAATAATTTTCAAACTTTTCATCACGGGATGTTTGTTCAATAGATTTCGACTTCATATCCATTTTTGTTTAAAATTTCTTGTACATCATATAGATAAGTCTCGATTCATCATAATTTACTTTTGAAATCACTGACTAGCAATATTTTTTTTGGTTTCCCAATTATAGGTTTGATGTTTTCAATTCGTTTTTCTGTAGTGTAATTTTGAGCAGTTTTGATTGCTGTCTGTCTTTCGGATTCTATATTAATTTTTCATTCATTAAAATCTTTTATGATTCAGATTAATTTACAATATAATTTTTCTTTATCGTTTTGTCATTCAGATTTTAATATATCATATTTGTCTGGTATAAATTGATTTAATCATCATTTTGCAGGGCCAATTACTGGGATTCACATTGAGAGAGCATTTAGAGCAGAAAGTCAAAATGTCTCCAAAAAAGATGATGGCATTAGACAAAAATCATAATTTTCTTGATATTTTTTTATTGTTTCCAATGGTTGTCGTCCAAAAAAATGTATTTCTTTGTGTGTCTGTCAAAGTTCTAATAATTCTGATTCATATTTTCATTTTCCAAAAACATAAAATTGGAAAGGAATTGTTCAATTATTTTTTATAAAAAGTTTTAATACTTCCAATATTGTTCAAAATCATTTTTCATCATCTAATCTACCAAAGAATAGTAATCATAATTGTTTGTGCATGGCTAGGAATAATTAAGAATTAATAATTAAGTCGTATGTGGATTTCTCACATACGTTCGAAATGACTGAGTATGTGTCATTTCGAATGAGTAAAGCGACTGAGAAATCCATGGTGTCGGGTGTGGATTTCTCACATACGTTCGAAATGACTGAGTATGTGTCATTTCGAAGGAGTAAAGCGACTGAGAAATCCATTTTCGTTGATTGTGGATTTCTCCCTGCGGTCGAAATGACCGGATATGTGTCATTTCGAAGGAGTAAAGCGACTGAGAAATCCATGGTGTCGGGTGTGGATTTCTCCTCATTCACTTCGTTCAGAGTCGAAATGACTGGACATAATTATAACAATTGACTAGCAAAAAATTCATTTTTATCT
>JAZUKX010000056.1:0-5429 GCA_045643505.1 Candidatus Absconditabacterales bacterium
AGTAATTTCGTCCACAGATAATGTAAATATATATTTTTCTTCAGATTCTCCACTTCTATAATAATTCTGTAATAAAGGATATCAGCCATCAACAATTTCTTCTTGATAAATCAAAGCTTCCCAAGCATCTTCCATTGTTTCTATATCAGGATTTATTCCTCCATCATCTTTTATTGTTTGTTTAATTTTTTCATCCATATTTATACGATCTTATTCAAAAAGTTGAACAATTGCTTGTTTTATTCAAGTCCTAGACTGATTTATAAAATCATGTCTATTTTGAGAATAGAATTCTTTTTTATCATAATATAGTGTATCTACACCAATAGAAACAGTAGCTGCAATAATTCATATTGCCACTCACACAACAGTTCATATTGGTCAGCAGACACTTCCTCATGCTACACATATTCAAACAATAGTAGCTAGTTCTACAAGGACACTTCAAATTCAAATTATTAATTGAGTCGTTGCCTCATCTTTCATTATATCACCCCTCAATGAATTAATTTTAGATTCCAACTCTGCTTCTTTTTTTGTCTCTAAATAGCACCATACATCTACTCATGCAAGCAAAAATGTTAAAGCTCACATTCATTTTACACCTTTTACTATTTTACACAATTTAGTAGAATTTTTAAATACATTTACCACTCATTTTAATTCTGTAACATCTTCTGCTACTTTTAACTGTTTTGCGAAATCTTGTGTAATTTTTATTCACCTCTCATCAAAAAATTTAACAATTATTTTCTCATCTTTTCAAATAATAGTCAAAAGTTCATCATCTGGAATTTTAGATATTTGATTCAAAATTTTACTATCAACTTTCAATGTTTTTAATACATCAGAAGGTATTTTATTTCACAATTTCTGAAAATCAGTAAAAGCACTCGCTCATTCTTTATCAAGAGCTTTCATTGTTTCTTCAAAATTATCAATTGTTTTTTGATAAGTTTTAGATTTTATTTTACCTAAATTTTTATTGCTACGTATTTCTTCTTTTAGTTTACTATTAATATTTGACAACAATGTTTTTGTTTGTTCAACTTTAAATCATTCAATTTTCTTTGCTCATGTCAATCAACGAGCCTTTTCTAAAGCCTTCATCGTTCCAATTTGCACTCAAGCAGAAGTCACTCATGCAACAGCACCACCAACCATTGGGTTAATTTCTTTTTTTCAATTTTCATCTGCTTCTTTTTCTGATACACTTTCTTGTTCAAAATCATTTTTTCATGACTCTTGTCATTGTTGAGTTCATTGATTACTTTCATCTCCTGTATTTATATCCTGATCACCAATTTTTTCTTCAAGTTCATCTAACTTTCAATTTATCACTAAATCTTGTAATTCTCACAATTTTCATTGTGTTTCAGCTTGTATTATTTTTTCCTGTTTTTCTTTTAAGAAATCAAAAACTTTTGTTACTAATTTATCAAATAATTGTTTATCTCAAAACTTTATTCACAAAACATTTCTTCGAAATCATAATTCTTCAAGATCTTTTATATTATTTACTTCTATTTTTTTATTCGACTTCAAAACTTCTTTCATCTTTTTTGATATTGGTAACAACATCATTTTTTCAAAAAAGTTCAATTCTTTTTTGAAATTTTGAACATATCTATCAGCTATACTTTCTTTATAATTTTCAATTGAAGTCATACTTTACATACACAAAATAAAAAAGAATTTATAATATTTTAGCAATAATCTTCACTGTAAGTTTCATAAAATCATCCATATGTTTTGTCACATTTTTAAACAAATTTTTTTCTACAGCATCTAAATTTGAGACCATTTTTGTTATATTTATTTTTTTAAACAATTTTCAATTAGATGGATTTTTTAAAATTGATTTAAAATCTGAATATTTTCATGCTTTTAACAAATTTTCTAAATGTTCCCCTAAAGGCACCTGTTTTGGTCAAAATTTAGTTTCTAACTTAAACAAATTAATCAAATCTGGCAAGTTCTCAGCCGAAAATCAATTCTTTGTAAATTTTACAAATGCATCCATTTCATCATCTATCAATGTTGTGTTACTTTTCAATGCTTCTAATTTTGGCACATGCATTTTTCTAAGGATATCTTCTGCTGGCAATTCATTAAACTTAGAAATTGCTCTATCTATTGTCTCGTTAAAGGCCTTTCTAGTATCTGATAATACTTCTACTGACTGTTTTCAAGCTTTTCCAGCCAGGTCTTCTATACTTATTTCTCATTTTACAAATTTTAATAATTTTCAGTCTGATTCACATTGTTTTAAAGAACGCAAAGTTATTTTTTCCAAAGTTTTTACATTATTTTTATTTATAGCATTTTTAAATTCATTATTTTTTACCAATTTAACTACAAATTCCATATCTCCATCATTTTTTACTTGTTTCAAAATTTTTTCAAAATAAGATTTTTTTGATGTATTCTCTCACAATTTCAAAATTTCTTCATCAAACTGTTTCAGTGATTTCAAATAGTTTTCAGGCACATCAAATTTAAAATTAAATTTTTTTAATCATCTAATACCATCAGTATTAGTATATTTTATTTTATATCATGTTTTTTGATAATATTTGACAAACACATCTACATACTCTTTATATTCTTCTCAAAACATTGATTTTACAACATTTTTAAATGTTCATTCATAGTCTGATCAAAGTGTAACAAATAGATTACTTGCTACATTTGAGTTCTTTTCAAGGATCTTTCACACTTGTCTAGGCGTTAAAACTCAATCAAGGATCTTTCTTTTCAATAAATTACTTGCCTTTACACTACCCGATTTAGCTATCTCATTAACACGACTTTTTACAGCCCATCAGACGTTCAAACGTCTCAATCACATTCACGAAAGTGTTAATGGAAGTATTCATACTTTTTTTGTTAATTGTCATACTTTTATCAACAATGGTTTTTCAAATCGTTTTCATGCTAATGTAATTATACCTCCGGAAACAGTTAATCAAAGGAAAACATTAATAAATCATCATACAGAAAATTTTCATTTAAAGACATCTGTCATCGATTTCCAAAAATGAGAAAAGAAAGTTCAAATTCATGTAGCCACAGCTGCTACATAATCTACTGCATTTTTATCCTTTTTTGCTTCTCCAAAAGAATACAATGCAACTACTAATTCTTTTTTCATACTCGTATATTCTCATACTAGATTTTTCAATAATTCCACATCTTCTGCTGTCGGATTTTGATTTATCTTAGTTTGTAACTCTTTAATATTATTTATTGTGTCATCAAAACATTTATTTAATCAAGATTCCTTCAACAATAATTGCTTATCCTTTTCATCTAAATCTAACATTTCAAAAGCATAATCAAATGTACTATAAAACCAGCTTTCTTCTGTTGTATCTCACATATCTGATATTACATTTTGTGCTATTTTAGTTAGTCAAGCTTTGTCGGTTGAATCTAAACTTGATCCAGCTTTTAATTTTTCTTCCGATGTCTTTATTGCATTATTTTCAAATCATCACAAAATATCCTCAGTATTTTCATCTACATCAGCTACAATATCATTCAATGTTCACGAAAGTTCTCAATTTCATAATTTTTCATTATTCAAAATTACAGATGCTCATACTAAATTACTAGATATAAATGAACTATATGCTGTTCAACCTAAATTATCATTTACCCAATTCTCATCATTAATAGCTTCATCAATCATTTCTTGCTGGTCTTTCTCATCAGTAGGCCATTGTTCACCATCATATCAATTATTTTGCAAAATATTCTTCGCATATTTCTTTGCTAAAGCATTTTTTTTATCTGCATAATACGTTAATACTTTTGTATATTGCCTAAAAAACAAATCTAATTCATTTTGACGTTCTTGAGCATTTTCACCAATAGCTTTAAAATATTTATCCATTTTTTGCTCTGCTGTATCTGAATCAACTATTCAAAATGTAGCAAAACTTGTAAATGTAGATAAAAAAGGAACCATTACTTTTACAAATCGCTCAGCTCAAAATCATTTAATTTTTTGTTTATATTCTTCAATATTTTTAGCTCTAATATAAGATCTTATTCATCATGCAGACAACATTTCTCATACACTACCATAAAAATTATCCAAAGAAAATGGAACTAATCATTTTGTCTCAATATTTTCACTTCACTCTGGTTTATTTTCTACAGAATTTCCAATCTCTCACATCCTAATCTGAGAATAATCTCAAAAGTATTTTATTTCTTTATCCCAAATTTTATCATACATTTCATTTATATTTCATCATAATAGTTCATATTGTCTATATTTTTCCGGATCATCTTTGTACAAATCATAATATGATGAAAATACTTTTTCAGATTCGGCTGTCTGTGTATTTTTTTCCCAATCAAAGAAATCTCTCGGATGCCATTTCCCTGTCGATATGCCATGTACTACATAATAAATTCAAGTTCAAATACCTGTCCATTTAAAGAATTTTCCAAAAGGTCTTTCCCAAAATCATTTTTTTTCTCAATTATCTGATTTTCAATTTCACTCATTATCTCATTCTGTATTTTTTTTCTTTCAAAATATTTTTTTTATCAACCAAATTCATCATCAAACAGCCGCTCAAATACCAGCTGTACGCAAAACATTTTTTCATGTATTTTCTTTCCATTCATCCTTATCAAATATAGCTTTTATTCATTTTTTTTCATTTTCTGTTTTATTGCAACTACTCGCTTGTACTTCATTTGAAAATTGATCTAATTGATTTTTATACTCTTTAACGATTTGTTCGTATTCATAATCCATTTGCTTAATTTTATTTTCCAATTGTTTCAACGACAAATCATTATCTGCTGTTTTTTTCTTCAAATCATCTAAATCTTTTTTTGTGTGATTGATCGTATTTTTTAATTCTTTCGTCTTTTCCACTTTTTCTTCATCAGATAAAGTAGCAATTGAGTATTTCAATTGATTTAATTGGATTTCTGTTTCATTAATTTTATCAGACAATGATTCTATAGTTATATTTTCAGCAGACATTATTATTTTACAAATTATAAAAGCATTTATGAATTATCTTTCCAATATCATTTTTTACCAGTTCATCAAGTAATTTGATGCAAAAATTTTATATACTGAGATCATTTTGATTTATCTTTCTTAGCTTCATCATTTCTCTCATTTTGTTGATTCTGAAAAAATCAAGATACTGTATTATATTCCTCTAAATCATCAGCAATCGTAGGGAATTTATCTTCTAATACAGAGTGGCTTACAATTTGTTTTCAAGCAGCACCTTTAATATCCACATCCAATCAAAATCATTTTCAATGCCATAAATACCTTCCATAAGCAAAAGGATAATCTTCTCCTCATCTATGGTTCCAATCTTCTCTAATTTTATTTGTCAAATTAATAGTTTTAATAGATTCTTTCAATCATTCTTCATTATGTGGAA
>JAZUKX010000057.1:0-10371 GCA_045643505.1 Candidatus Absconditabacterales bacterium
TGCAAAGTTACATTTTGTGACCAGCACTCCAAATGGATGTCTGCATAGTAGTGTTTTGCGACCAAGGCTTCATGGGGAACGTCTGCAAGGTTACGGTTTATGACCAGGGGTATCACGTCTGCGCTTGAGAAGGGCTTTCTAGGATGAGCAGGACGCATTTCGGTCTTGAAGAATAAAAAAAAGAACCCGAACGGGTTCTTGGAAATTCGGTGGTGCGCCGTGAGGAATTCGAACCCCCGACGTACTGATTCGTAGTCAGTCCCTCTATCCAGCTGAGGTAACGGCGCATCAAATGCAGCGACAGATATTATTACTCGCTGGTGTACTGCTGTCAACAAAAAATTTTACGAATTTTGTTTATACTTAAATATTAATATAAAAATGATTCTCTGAATAGACCCAGGAATAAAAAAATTATGATATGCATTAATTGAGAATAATCTAAAAATAGTAGATGCTTGAATTCTCAAAATGGAAGAAAAAAAATTTGAAAGGATAGAGCAGTATCATAGGATGGTTGAAATTTATGACTTTTTTTCTGAATTAATAAAAAATAATAAAGTAGAAAAACTTGTCATGGAAAGATATTTTATCACAGATTTTAACAAAAAAAATGCAGAATTTCTATATTGAATGAGAGGTGTTGTAATGACATTGGCACTGAAAAATTGAATTCAAATATGTGAATATACACCACAGGATCTAAAAAAACGTATTACATGAAATCCAAAAGCAGACAAAGAGACTGTGCAAAGATTTATCACAAAGATATACAAATTAGAAGATATTCCAGCATTTCATGATGCCGCAGATGCTCTTTGATTCGCATTTTTATGAACAAGAATTTAAAAAAAGAGACAAAAGTCTCTTTATATTTTAATCAATTCCACTCAATCTTTCTGCTCAATTTTCAGTAATCAATACCATATATTCTCGTTGAGCACCTAAATCTCATTTTTTACAATACAAATTCCAATCATTATTTCATCTATAACAAACATCATCACTTTTTATCGCAGTAATTGGCTCAAAACAAACAATCATTCATGGTACAAATTGTATTTTTTTTGTATCTGGATGTGGCCAATTATACACATAAGGTCTTTCATGTCATTTTATTCCAACTCAATGTCATGTCAAAGTTTTTATTACATTAAATTTATTATTCATCATGACATTATAAACTTCTTTTGAGTAATCGTAAATATATTTTCAAGGTCATACTTTGCTAAATCATTGATCTAATGCTAATTTTGTAGCATCAATTAATTCTTGTCACAATGGATTTGTCATTTCTCATCATATTACAATAGAAAATGCACTATCAGATACTAACTTATTTTTTGTCACTCATGTATCTACTTTCAATAAATCTCAATTTTTTAAAATATAATCATCAGGTATTCAATGCACCACACAATCATTTACTGATAGGCATAAGTTTGCAGGAAATCAGTCAAATCATTTAAATGTTCATGTTACATTATTTCTATCCATAAAATTTTGAGCAATTTCTTCAAGTTCTATTAAGCTAACTCATACTTTACAATTGTCTCTCATGATATAAAGCAGTTCATTTAGATATTTTCAAGCATCACGAATTCATTCAATTTGTTGTTTGTTTTTTATAATTATTCAATCTCTTCCCGACATGTTAATATATGTAAAATAATAAACAAAGAGACTTATATCTATTTTATATTTATTTCCAATACAATTTATACTAAAATCTTTGAGTAAAATGTCTAAAAATTGAAAATATAAAAATATTGACTTTATAGTAATAATAAATATAATATTCTAGATGAAATCTCTACATTTTATTTTTTATGTTTTAAATATGAGAGAAGAGTTAATCACACCACGCTCAAATCCAATAAAAAAATATTTTGCTGATGTAACAAAATATCCACCTTTGACAGTGGATGAAGAAGTTGAATTATTTAGAAAGTTTAATCAAAGTGAGTGAGATCTCAAACAAGAATACAAAGATAAAATAGTTAAGTCAAATTTAAGATTCGTCATTTCTATAGCAAAAAAATACAATAATAAAGATGATGCATTTTTTATGGAATTAATACAAGAATGAAATATTTGATTATGTACAGCCGTAGAGAGATTTGATGAGACAAGATGATTTAAATTTATCTCATATGCAGTTCGATACATAAATCAGAGTATGCTACAGTATATAACAAATAATAAAAATAATATAAGGATCCCGATGAATAGAAATCAATCTTTTAAAAACGTAAATAAATTAATTGATGAGAATTTAAAACTTAATTGAATTATGCCATCATTTTGAAAAATTGTAGATGATTATTATGATAAATATTGTGAAAAATCGGCAGATGAATTATGAGAAATAAAAACAAAAGAAAAAATTGAAAAAATTGTATCTGATTATTTTAATCAATTAGATGTCAGAGGTATGGAATCTTTAGATGCTTATCCTGCAAACGATGACAAATGAATTTCATTGTGAAACTTTGTAGTTGATGATAGCATTGCTCAGCCAGATGAAAATATAGATTTAAAAAGTCAAAAAGAATTAATTAGTGACACAATATCAAAAGTATTAACAGAAAGAGAATCTTTTGTCATAAAATCGATTTATTGTGAAAATCCAAAAACAGAGCGAGAAATTTCAAAAAATTTAGAGGTGCCTATCGCAGAAGTAAAAAAAATAAAAAGGAAAGCACAAGAAAAATTAAAACAATGATTGAAAAATAAAATATAAAATTATAAAAAATAAATATTGTAAATTTCATTTTAATAGATGATTTTTTCACATCTTTCCTGTTTTCTTAAAAAATTAAACAATAATCGAAGTGATATAAACATACAAATAAACTCAGTCATAGGTTGAGCAAAAATTAATCAATCATATTGCCATATTTTATTGAATAACCACAAAAATGGAATATATAGGATTAGTTGGCGTATGAATGTAATTGAAAAAGCATATAAAGGTTTTCATATAGCATTAAATGTATTTCTCACTATAGATGTGCTAGAGACAAATGGAAAAATCCAGATGAAAGCACGAAGTGTTTTTGATCATATATGTATTACTTCTTCTGAATTTGAAAATACTGAAATTAAATATGGAGCAAATGTCCAAAATAATATCATAATTACAATTTCAATAGCAGTACTGACTAATGTTCATGATTTTATTAGTTCTTTCATACGAGAGTAGTTCTTCGCTCAATAATTATATCCAATTAAAGGCTGACATCATGCTGCCATTCATTGATATATATAAGTTCAAAACGTCATAATTTTATTTGCGACTCACATAGCAGCTATAGTAATTTCACCATAAATTACAGCTAAATTATTTAGTACAATCATCGCTACTGTGGTAAAAAATTGTTCTAATGTATGCGGAATTCATACTAACATGATTTCTTTTATTATATTTTTATCAAATTTTAATAATTTTATACTTGGTGTTAGTATTGTCTTTTTGCGGACATAGTAATAAATATATATGATTACACTGACTAAATTTCAAAGTATTGTAGCAATAGCAGCTCATTTTACTCCCATATTAAAAGTAAATATGAAAATAGGATCCAAAATGATATTTGCTATAATTCATACAATCATTCAGATCATTGATTGAAAAGTTGATCATTCGCTACGTAGCAGTTGTCAAATTGCATAATTTCACATAGTAAAAATAGATCATAATAACAGAATTACAGTATAATCTTTTGTAAATTGAAATGTGTTCGCTTTTGCTCACAGAATATTTACAATTCAATTTTGAAAAATTAGTCAAATAATTGTGATAATTATACTTGAAATTACTATTAACTCAAATCATATAGTTAATGTATGATTAGCATTTTTTGTATCTTTGGCACCCAGACATCTAGCAATATAAGAAGCTCATCAATTTCCTACAATTCAAGCTAATGCAACTAGTATCATCATTATTGGATAAGCTAAATTTACTGCAGCTAATTGAAAATCATCATGCAAAAGTCCTATAAAATAAGTATCAATCAAATTGTAAAAAGCCATAAATAACATTCAAATAGTCACAGGTATTCACATTTTTAATACAGCTTTTGCAGGTTTTTCTTTTGATAACGTAAAAATTCTTTTATCCTCTCAACTATTCATATTATTCTAAAAAAACAATTAAATGTTCTAAATCCCAGATGATCAGAAACCTCATCCATTTCTATCAGTTTCATCTAGATTCTCAGTTTCAATTCGTTCAACATAATGACATTTCTCAATAATCATTTGGGCTATCTTATCTCATTTTTTCACTTCAAAATCATTTTCACCAAAATTTATCAAAATTATTCAAATATCTCATCTATAACCACTATCAATAACTCAAGCTAATACATCAATTCCATATTTATATGCTAAACCACTACGAGGAGCAATCCTACCATAAAATCATTCAGGTATTGCACAAGAAATATTTGTTTTAAAAAGTTTCCTTTCTCATCTTTTCAAAATATAATCTTGTGTACAAAAAAGATCATATCATGCATCACTAGCAGTGTTTTGTTTTGGTGTTATTGCATCAGGTGATAATTTTACAAATCTTATTTCCATGACAAATTATATTAATTAAAATTCAATCTCAGTCCAAGAATTTACTTTTGTTATTAATGGATATTTTTGTGGATCAAACACTTTATTCCATGGTTTATCCAAAAGATAGCATTTTATTCATTCATTCGCACATTCTATACAAGTTTCCAAATTGTCTTCAATTAAAATTTGTGCTCAAATTTCTTTACAGATATCCACTTTCCTTTTTGCTCGTTTGGTATAGAAATTGGCAAAAATTATTTTTTCAAAACATCCATAAAAATGCTTGTTTATCCACAAAATTGTAGATGGCTTTAATATTGAAAGTCTAGCTGTGACAGCATAAAATTTATATCATTTTTCTTTTAAATCTAATATCTTCTTTTTTGCCCATTGGACAGGCTCAATTTTATTAAATAATCAAGATCAAAGTTGATGCTTTGCAAACATAAAAATTGCTTGATTTTTTGTTATTCAAAATTTTTCAATATTCCATAAATCATATTGAGTTATATCTTCCCAATTTATATGCTTTCAATTCAATTGACTATTATTCTTTTTAAACATAGATTTTAAAGTCTCTGAAAGAACTTCATCAATATCCACTGCTATAATTTTGTTTCACATGATAAAAAATAACAATTAAATAACTAATATTTACTATTTTCCCAATCTTTTTCAAATAAATTTTTGTACTCTTTTATAATTTGATCATCAATAATGATTATTCCAATTTCTCTATTTTGATCTAAGCTAGTAGAAGATAAGTTCATACTTCATAATAACAAAATGCGATCATCGATTAAAATCATTTTTGTATGATTATAATATTTATCAAATTTTTTAGCAACTCATGGCCCAAAATATTTTAACAAATCATTATTAGAATCTGTGGCAGAGACAATAAATCTCATATCTTTTAATTTTATTGATTGATTTTTTAATATTTCAATAATTGAACCATCTACAATATATTGAGTTTGTATCAAAATACTGTTTTTTGCATTATTGAGCAGATTCTCAATTACAGGACGACAATTTATATTACAAACAACTAAATTTGGATGTAGATCATCTATATTAATTTTTTCTCAATTCCGATCTTTATCAAATATTGTATTTAGACTTTCTCGTACTCATGTATTTTCAGAATAAAAAAAATGCTCACGATTTTTAAAAAAACTTGAATGTGTTAGATTGGCTGTTTGTATCCAAAATCCTGAATCGATTAGAGCTATTTTACTATGAGTATACATTGTGCCCATTTGTTCATCACTTTTTATTTCAAATCTAGGGTACGCTGAAAAATATTCTTGTACTTGATTCCATGTATTTTGGTATTGTTGATATTTATTGTTTTCCATAATTAATTGAATATTTACTCATTTTTTATCCAAAATATTTTTCATTATTTGTTTTATTTCTTTTTTTGTAAATTCGTAAGTTTGGATTTTGACAAGATTTTCAGCAGATTTCAAAGAATTTGAAAACGCATCCCAACTATTTGTAGGTGAGTAATAAAAATTTCAAGTAATATTTTCAATATTTTTTAATCTTTCAGCAGTTAATTCATTATTGATATTTGTATCAAAAATATCGTCCAACTTATCTGTGTTGAGCGTAATTGTCAAATCTTTAGTAAAAAATGCGATTATTACGAGAATTATAGTAGTTGCTAATATGAATTTTTCAATAGTAATATTTTTCATGGCAAAAAATTTGACAAAAAACAAAAAAATGAGTACAATATATATGTAATTTATTTTTTTACAAAATCAATAAAATGAAAAGCACTAGTAAAAATAGTAATTTAAAAGCGACAGATAATGTAAAAATTGCATTAGATAAAGCTGAATCTGCTTTTGAAAAGACAAAAGAATGATGAAAAACTCTTTGAAAGTGATTGTGTGAAGTTGTTTGATGAACAAGCGTGGCAGTTGTAAACTTATTAAAAGCAGGATATGAGGAATGAGCAGTACTTCTTGATAAGATATTAGAAAAAAATGATCCAGAGAAAACTACAGAAAAAGAACAACACAAAGAATCAGCAAAAAATTCATGAAAAAAAATTCTTAAATGATGAAAAAGTGTTTTATTATGAGCAAAAGATTCCATAAAATGAACTATACAATGAATCTGAAATGCAATTAAGTCATGATATCATTTAGCAGATGTTTGAGATAAAAGTTTATGAAATAAAGTGGAATGATCTAACATACAAAATGAAAAAACAAAAAAAGTCGCTAAAATATGAGCATGAAATTTATTTAAAGCATTGTATATTTGATGATTGGCAACAGCATTAACGTTTTGATGAAAATGAATTGTTGAAAAAGCACAAAAGGACCAAGATAAAAATGAAGAAGAAAAAGAAGTGGTGATCACACCAGAAGAAAATGAAAATAATAATGAAAATACATTTATTATAAATCCAAAAAAAACAGAAGTACAAAAAGACACAACATATGAAAAAGAACATTGAGTAACATTATTACGTGATTGAAAATTAATTTTCTATGTCGTGAAAAAATGAGAATGATTGAATATTATAAAAGAGAAATTATCACAAATTCCAGAATTTTCATATTTAAAAGATGTCCCAAACTGAAAAAGTACAAAATGATTTAATACACCCAATAGCTCACTTACTCCATGATTTTATTTACCATTACCAATAAAAGCTGAAGATAGAGAAATCAGTATAGAGGCATTTAAAAAAGAAGCAAAAACTGCATTAACGGAAATGACTAAAAATACCATGTATAAAGAAAAATGTAACCAATTATTAAAAACAGTAAGTGAAGATGATATTATTTCAATCATGACTGCATATGCTAGAAGCGAAACAGCTGAAGATTGGAAACATTTCAATGATAAAATATGATCTGTGGAATTACACCGTCGAGAAGCAAAATATTCCTCATATTCTTTTTCTTATTTTCATATTTTAATGGAAAAAAATAGCGATGGAAAAACTGCGTGACCATGATTAAAGGCAAGATTAAATTTATGATTATCTGAATGAGATTGCTATGACGTAAAAAATGCATGCAAATTGTTTTTGGGATATTGTTTTGAAAAAAATGCAGACCCATCATATTTCTTTAAAATAAAATCATTGGAAGATGCAAAAATTGTATGACAAAAATATAATTGAAGTAGTTCATATTGATATAAATTACGAGCAAATGTGCAATATTGTAAAAAATAAAAAATTTATATATTAAATAAACAAACATGTCTATAGAACAACAAAGTGATTATAGCGTTGATTATTCAAAAGAATTCTCAATCATCAAACATGATTTATTTGATTTGAAAAATGAGACTAAAACATGATGAGATAATGGTTTGAATAAAAATGAAAAATCTAATTTACCAGATAAAATATGAGATTACACAGTGTCTGATGAATTTCTTTGATTTTTATCAAAAGATGAGAACTGATTTGTATTAAAATTAAGTGATTTTGTTAGTATTATTGTAAAAAATGTTGATTGAAAAATAAAAATTCAGGATACACAACAAGAAGAATTTACAGATGAAATATATGCTGAAATTTCATTAAATCAATATCAAACATCTATAAATGAAAATGTGAATAAATTAAATAAATTAATTTTAAGTCGAGGATATACACCACTAATGTGAGATGATCTAATTCAAGCAGAAAAATTAATTAATTCAATTCAAAATTAATTTATTAATCAAATAACAAATTCACCTTTGATACTATATTTTTTATTTTTTACTAAATCAATTAAAGTTTCCAAATCTCAATTATAGATTTGTTCATACATTTTACTAATTTCTCTGCAAACACATATTTTTCAGCTAAATCATAGTTCATGTAATTCTGATAATAATTTTTCAAATCTATGCACTGATTCATAAAAAAATACAGGAGTTCATTTTGTTATTCATCATTCATTATTAATTATTCATTTCAAAATCGTTTGTCTTCATTTTTTTTGTGGCAAAAATCACAAATATACAAAATTGCTTGTATCAAATCATGCCGAAACTATAGCTGGAATGAGTGCAGTTGCTCATGGTAATACTGAATATTGAATTCAATTTTCATTACAAATCTGGATTAATGATTTTCATGGATCTGATAATCATGGAGTTCAAGCTTCTGAGACAACTCAAACATCTTTTTCTTTCAATAATTTAGTATAAAAGTTTAATTTTGATTTATCAGTAAAAGTTGTAAAAGCATAAAATTGTTTATTAGAATATTCGATTTCATACATAGATAATAAACTCTTAAATGTCCTTGTGTCTTCACAAAAAAAAGTATCTAAAGACTTAAAAAGATCTAGAGCTCTCAATGTAATATCATTTCTATTTCAAATTGGAGTCGGAATTAAATACAGCATTTAAGATTTTAAATAAAAATAAAAAATAGTTCACAAAATAACAAACCGAACTGACACAGCCATCCAAAAATATATCAAAAATTTTGATTTGATTGTTTTATGACGAAATGCCTCCATTCAAATTATTGCTCAAATAAATCCTCACATCAAAGTCAAAATCAAAAGAGTCTTTTCACTAATTCTCCATCTCTGTTTTACAGCTTTTCTTTTATCAATTCACCGTACGATGAAAGTGATTAGATTTATTAGTAAAAAATATATCAAAACATAAATCATAATCATTATGGAATAATCTAAATATTAATATGTATAATAAATTTTTTATCTTAATTTACAACAAAAAAAAGAGGTCCAGTAGACCAGACCTCTTTTAAGAATTCATACCATCAATAGTTCGATAAAATTCGTCAAACAAGGATGTATAATTTTTAATGTCTTCAATGATGTAACAACTAGCTGTCTTTACAAAATCATTAATTCGTAATTCTTTGATGTATTCAAATCCATTTTTAAATTTGAGCATCTGATTTTTAAAATTTTCAATCTCCTTTTTAATTTCATCCATAGTGAAATTAGGTTTTTTGAGTATTTCTCTTACAGAACCTCGCATGTGTGGCATATTATATAGTGTAATAGTAGATAAATTATCCAAATATTGCTCCAAAATTTTGTTATCGATTAATTTCTTAAAATCAGAACATTCTTTCATTAATTTTTCTGCTATTGGCCACAGGTCAGATTTACAAAAATCACAAAATTTTTTCCAAAATTCTTCTTTTTCCATATTTTTGTTCCTTTCTGTTATTTTTTTTATATGATAATATTATTTGTTAATAAATTACTATATAATCATAATAATAAAAATGTCAATAATAATTCAAAAAAATGGGGGGAAGAAATATCTGCCTCCCATATGCACATCACATTAATTTAATATTAAGAGTATCAAGCTCTTTTTTCAAAGCATTGCGCTGTAATTCTAAGCCAGATACCTCTTTTTTAAGATTATCCAATTTGTCTTCCCGATCTTTGATTCCATCATTAAAAGCAACTTCTTTGTTCAAATTTTGAAACTTTTTCATTAGATTAATCTGACCTTCATAGAACTCTATTTCCTGTTTTTTTATATTTATAAGAGATGTGATTTGTGCAATATTAGATTCAAGTATTGCTCGTTTTGCAATAAGATCATTAACATTCATATTGATTTTTGCTAGATAGGTAATGCCTATTTTCTCTGCCCTATCAGAGGATCTTTAAACTAGCTACAGTACAGTATATAAAATTTTCAAAAAAAATAAAGATAAATTTAATAAAAAAACTATTGTTTGAAAACAATCCACATAAATTGTTGCTAAAATAATTTAATAATTACAAAAATTAAATAAAAATATATAGGATTTTATTTTAATTCATCTTT
>JAZUKX010000058.1:0-4439 GCA_045643505.1 Candidatus Absconditabacterales bacterium
AATGTTACTGATAATTCCTCAATTGGTAAACGTTGTATTGCACTTGAACGTGTTGGACTTACCGGTTTGGATTTTTCAAATGAAAAATCTTCATATAAAATTTCATTTGGTGAAAATACAGTTATGAATTTTGGTGTATCAATTAGGTATTGCTTTGTATCTTTTAATAAATCCTTTAAAAACATAATATATTTGTATATTAAACATAATTTGTTGGTATTATAATAACATACAATCGTTTTGCAATTTTATTTTGAAAAAAGATGTTGAGATTTTGTCGTATTTGATTATAAGTTAGGTGCTGTCCCGGTCGTTCAATGGATAGGACACAGTCCTGCGAAGACTGTAATCGCGGTTCGACTCCGCGTCGGGGCAAATTTTGATTATAAAATTTATATTTTTATTATAAAAAATATGAAAAAGACATCTACATTAACGATTTATGCAATTATTTTAGGATTGTTTATTTGATGAGTTGTTTGATTTGTTTTTCAATATCGTTCGGCTAGACCGTATTTTCAAGCTCCACTTCCAGCTCAAGAGAATTCTGATTGATTGAGATGAGTTTACTGAATAGATAAAAATATAAATGAAAAAACAATTGATAATTATTTACATAGGTCTGATACTGTTTATCGTGATGTAAGGATGTTAGAAGATACTGCTACATGGGAAAATAAATGATGAACGAGAAATTTAGAGTGATTTGTAGAATGATTTGAAGTGGTCCCTTATGCTTATTTGACACAATTCCCACAAGAATATATAGATCAAAAAGCTAGTGAAAATGTGTCTTGATTGTATCAGTGAAAGACATTGTTTAGCCTATGAGATGATTGAAGTTATATAGCAAATTTTGAAGAATCTATGCAGATATTACAATATTTGTTTCCAAAAGATAAATATATCTTTTTGATGTGTGGAGCTTGAGGTTATGCAAATTTCACCAAAAAGATGTTGATAGCGTTATGACGAGATGAATCAAAAATATATAATGTGTGATGATATCGAAATTATGAATGAGAAAAATGAATAAGTACAATAAATAATAATTGATGAAATATTTCTTATGATTTTTGGAAAGTTCCTTATCACAATATAGATTTTGATGCTTTGACGCCAATTGACAATGATTAAAAAATTTTGAATAACTTTGTTTCTGTTAGTCTCAATTTGTATTTCAGGTTGTTCTTTTTCTCGTAAATTTTATCTTGATGATGTATTTTATTGACAGGATAAATATATTGAAATTACGGCACAGGAATTTGAAAAATTGGAAAATGAAAATTATGTATTATTCACATACAATAATTATTGCGCACTTTCAATTCCTTGTGATGAAATTTTTCAAGAATTTATGACAGAAAATAATATAAGTTTTTTGTCTATGAAATATGATGAATTTAAAAATACGAAATTGCATGATGAAGTTAGATTTGCTCCATCTGTGATTGTTGTGAAAAATTGAAAAGTTATTGATTATTTAGATTCAGAGGAAGATGATGTGAATTTATATCAAGATGTAAATGAGTTTGCTAAGTGGATTTGAAAGTATGTATTAATTAAATAAAAATAAAATATAGTTAATTTTTACTATATTATATATAATAGATGAAAACAAAGTTGTTAGAATTTGGTAATGAAAATTCTATTAGGGGAATACTGACATTGCCTGATCATGAAATAAATGGGGGGATCATTTGTTTACATGGATTTGGTAGAGTGGCAACGACAGAGACAAAATTTAAAAAACTTGCAGATTCATTGGTAGACAATATGATTGCGAATTTTAGATTTGATTTTTCTGGTAGCGGACTTTCTGATTGAGATTTTAGAAATACAACGATAGAAAATCAATGAGAAGAACTTCTATTAGCAATAGAAACTTTGAAAAAAGAAATATGAAATCTTAAAATAAGTGTTGTTGCACATAGTCTCTGAGCTTGTGTTTTGGCTACCAAATTGGATGGTTTAAAAGATCAAATAGAAAAAATATTATTGATATCTCCAGCTTTAAATCAAAAAGATTTATTGAGATATCGATTTGTCAGAGACCAAATGAAGAAACAAAATCCAGAATTAAAAATAACATGGGATAATTATAAAGAGTATTTAAAAGAAGAAGATTTTTTGAAAGATTGTGAAAAGATAGGTAAAATGACAAAAACTAGCTATATAGATTCAGCATATTTTATGCAGGCTAAGGATTGTGATTTTTCAAAAAAATTTGAAAATATTGATAAAGAAATATTACTTATTCATGGAAAAAATGATGATAAAGTTCCTCTTGAAAGTTTAAATATCAATATCAAAAATCAAATTTTAGTAGAGTCTGGAGATCATGATATGGAGAGACCAGACCAGCTTTCTCAGTGGGTAGAAAAATGAGTAAATTTCTTATTAAAATAAATTAAATAATTTTCTCTTGATTTTTGTGATGTTATGCTTATATAACATTTTGTTATATATTTTTAACATTTAGTGTGATTTAAAAATGCCAAAATCAAAAAAAATTAGGAATTTATTTTTATCTGGATGCTTATTGGTGTGATGAATAGCTCTTGCTGTTTTTTATGAATGAGAAAACTTTTGTGCGGCATTTACATTATGTTTTGCATGATGCTGGATGATTTGAACTTTACTTACTCCAAACAAAAATATGGAAAATCAAAAAGATGAAATGACTAGAAAAGCATGATATACGGCATTAGCATTGACTGCAAAATTGTACTGTTTTATCTTGTGTATTGTATTTCTAGCAAATGCTTTCTTTGATTTCTTAGACTTGATTTCTGCATCTAATGCTTTATTATGCTCTTTGTATTTGATACTTTTCCTTTCTCGATGAAGCTATGCTTATTATCTTCGTCATCCAGAAAAAACATGACTTTAATTATAGAAAAAAATAATAATGCAAAATAATATAAAAGAACTTAGAGCTAAACATAATTTAACTCAGCAAGATTTAGCAAATAAAGTCTGAGTGAGGAGAGAGACAATAGTTTTCCTAGAGATGTGAAAATATAATCCATCTTTGAAGTTAGCTTTTGATATTTCAAAAGTATTTGGAGTAAAAATTGAAGATGTCTTTTTTGATGAATAAAAAATAAGACTTCAGATGTAAAATACATTGAAGTCTTTAATTCGTTTATTTAGACTTTCGCATTCGTGATATTATTTTTGTGCGAATTTCTTTTGTTGTAGGCGGTGTATATACGCGTTTTTCTTGCCTTTGATTTTTTGGCAAATAGTGTCTCGTGTTTCTGGGCGGATTGATCTCTAAATTTTTCATATAATTTTATTTTAGTTACAGACAATATTATCTGTATTTAAAATTATAAATAAATAATAACAAAAGTCAATTAAGAATTTATTTTATATTCTAGAAAATCTCATCTACGTTTATTGTGACTTTTTCTATTTTGTATACTTTACACCAATATAATATCTTGAATATGATGAAAGCGATTCCACTCATGATGAATATTGCAATCCTAATAAATCAGTAAAGTAGGAAATATGATAATAGTATTACAGATATCTTTATTCCATTATTTTCTAATATTGTATTTATTTCATTTAATAGTAAATCGCAAACTCAATCATTGTATTCAGATTGATCAGCCATTATTTGGTCTATCGTTTGGAATTTGAATTTGTTAAATCTTTCTATTATTGGATTTGATTTGTTGTTTATTTTGGAAGATAATTTTAAGTCTCATATGTTTGTTATTATACTATATATACTGTGTTTTTTGTCTTTTCAAAATTTGTCATCTTGTAGTGATTTATTTTTGAAAATGGAGAATGGTGCTTCTATAAATTCATATAATTTATTTGAGGCATCGTTTAATCATTGACATGTAAATGGAAACTCTTGGAAAATTCAAACAACAGCTATTGAGTAGGTGATAGAAATAAACATAGTGAAAATAAATCATCATCTGGTGAAGTATGATATACTACTGAAGTCTAACATTTCTAATGAAAAATATAGTGCTCAGATGGCTCAGTTGAATGATATTAATGCTAATACAATTCGAATATTATTTATCCATCATATAATTAATCATAAGCAAATTTCTAATAATATTATTGTGATAAGTAGTAAAATGAAATATTTTTGTTTAATTTTTTTTATATCTATGAATAAAAAGTGAAATAAAATAAATGTGATGAAAACACAAGTTATTGATCATAAAAGATCGTGTATCTCGAAAAGGTATATTATAGATAAAATATAGGAAATACTGGTTAGTATTGCAAATACTATAAGTCTTGGAGATATTTTATGTGTTAAAATTTTCTTAATCATATTTTAAATAAATAATTTTATAAATGTGTCTCAAAATATAAGTAATAATCGGAATCATACAATCATAGCTGGTAAAAATGGAATTTTGATGTCTTTGCGTTTTGAAACACATCTTTCAATTATG
>JAZUKX010000059.1:0-9975 GCA_045643505.1 Candidatus Absconditabacterales bacterium
TAAATATACCATCATATCAATTGCCAGATGTGTATGTATGAACTATAATTTTCACTATTTATGAAAATGAATAAGTATAAGTAATAATTTTTGAGTCCTTATCACAAATTATTTTATCTTGCTTTATTTATTTCATTTGATATAATTAATGGAAACTTTATTTTTCTAGTACAAAAAAATGAAAAAATTTCAAATTGTTTGAATTATTTGAGTATCTTTATTATTAACAGGTTGTGAAAATTCTCACATTCAAAATAATTTACAGGTAGAACAAATATGAAATGATCAGATTTCAGAATCGTTATTGTCTCAAAAAGATAGTAATTATGCTCGATCTTGGCATATGGATAGACCAAGTTTGACAGAAATGGACAACCGAAATGCTATGATAAATTGATTTACAAAAGATTGGTCTAAAAATTATCAAATTATGAATTCAGACATAGATAAAATTCAAAATTATTGTGAAGGAGATAAAGTGTATGTTTATACTGAAATAGATCATGAATGGATTTCTCCAAATCTAGCAATGGAATTAAAAAAAAATGAATTACAAGCATGACAGATTATTACGGTTGATTGAAGATACAAAGCAGATCCATTAGCAAAACTTACAGATAATCAACAATCTATTCTTTCAAAAAACTGATGGTTAATAGCTCCAGCTACGACATTATTGTCTTATAATCCAATTAGTTATGGTGCAGATGTGGCTTCTATGCCATGCACATTAGATGAAGAACGAGTCTCAATTACTGACAATATTTGATGAGATATTAGGAAAAATAAAAGATATTCATACAATACACTACTAGTGACAAATGATTTGTTACTTCATACATATCATAAATTATTTGAAAATTCTCTAAAATATTATGAAGAGACTGTCGCAAGAGAAAATTTGAGTTTAGTATCATATGATATTAAAGCTGAATTCGATAGATTGTCTATGAATGAAAAAAATGGTGAATTAAGAGAAATATATGAATTTTTAGCAGCATACTGGACAATACCAAATATATTGCTACCAACATCAGACGATTTAAAAATTCAATGAGAATTTTGATTAATGCAAGATATTTCTGATGAAGAATTAGATAAATTAATCCTGGAAAGAGCAAATATTTTTGCTGAAAATTTTGAGAAAAGACATCCAAAAAGCAAATATGCAAGTGCAATCTTAGATACAGTACAAGATATTTTGGATGCTACGGAATACAAATGAGATGATCATTTGATACTCGCTTATAGTCCAGATTTTATCCAAGACCATATGATTTTACAAAATTATACAAATTATCAACCAAGATCTCATTATACAGATTCAAATGCTCTCAAAACATATTTTATGGCTAGTAAACGGTTGATGAGAGAAAAATTTTATTTTGGTGATGAAAATCTTGTAAAAGCAGCATTGGTTATGGTGAGCCAGTTAGATAAATGAACATTAAAAGAAATATGAACATTAAATCAAATAAATGAAATTAATGATATGATTTCAAATCTTATTTGAACAGATGATGATTTGACATTAAATACTTTGTTAGAATGGGAAAAGAATAATAGCCTTACATCTCCAGAAGAAATCATCACAAATTTGACACAAGAAAAAATAGATGAATTATCAAAATTAGTGCCACAAAAAATAGCATCATCACAATATCTTGTAGATTATACATGACAAGTATCAGAAATTGAATGAAAATCTATGACAGATTGATTCATCTTTTTTGGTGAAAAATTCACTTTAGATGCATACCTGTTTGACTTGAATACTGCATGAAGTACTCAAGATGAATTTGAATACAAACCAAATATCCAGACTGCACTCATGATACCAGATATATTGGAATGAAGTAGTCTAGCCAATGAACTTACAAAACTTCGATTAGAAAACAAAAATAAAGAATGATTGGTTAAAGATTCTCAGTTAGTTGCTTATGATGATGTCAAAACTGAATCAATCAAAAAAATATCACAGGCTTTACAAGATTCCAAAATAACAAATAATGTTTACCATAAATGGTTAAATGCTCTTGGACGACTAGTTTCCAAAGTAGATGAAAACGCACCATATTTTATGCAAACTAGAGCTTATGCTCTCAAAAATCTTGTGACATATTTATGATCATATACAGAATTAAAGCATGATACATTATTGTATACAAAACAGCCACAAATGGCAGAACTTGGTTTATGATGAATTTGACCTTGTGCTATCGTAGTAGAAGCTCCAGATCTTCCAGTCCCAAAATGATATATAGAGGCTAATATTGGTATTATTGATGAATTGATAAATTTAACAAAAGAAACATCAAAATATTATGATGACACTCCATATGAGAATTTGTATAAAAATTTTGTACAAGTTTTAGAAAAACTAAAATTAATGGTCTTAAAACAGATGAAAAATGAAAAAATTTCTGATTCTGATTTTGAGCGATTGAGACAATTAGATGAAATATTATGAGATATCGTTTATCCTATAAATGCCGATTATTCAGATGTAGTAACAAAAGAATTAAGATGATCGATAATTTGAGATATTTTTACTTCAGAAAAAAATAATGTCTTGTATGAAGCAATAGGTAGACCAGCATTGATGTATTTGATGGTAAAAGATATAAATTGAGCTAGAGTAGTGGTATGACCAGTATTTACTCAGTATGAATTCTATACAGCAGAATCTCCAATCAATTCGGATACAAGATATACAGATTTAGATTGGCAATGATCGTACGATCAACTTGTAGAAAGTGGAAAATTAGACTCTTTGGGTTCTCTAGCAACTCAAGAAATGATTAAAGAAATGAAATAGAAATACAGCTAACCCCGGGGATAGAATTACCCGGGGTTTATAGATTTTTTACAATTGTATACTTATATTTATTTCTAATAAATCAATTTTTTTAGAGTTTTAGAAATGTAATCTCTATCTTATTTCTAAAACTTAAATTTTTTTCGAATTTTAGAAATGAAAAAAATATTCCATATAAATAAATTTTATTGATTTTTTGAATTAAATAAATAATCATAACAATGCCAAATTATATATCTTATAAAAATATCTTATTTTGTTAATAGATCAAAAAGACGGTTAATTCGTGTCTCTTATTTGTCTATTAGCAATATAAGATATATAGTTTGGCGACTAACAGGAGTTAGCCGTCTTTTTTATTTATTAAAACATTATCTTATGAAGAAAAAACTGTTTTATCTAGCAATTGGCTGCTTGTTAATAATTGGGATGTTGTTTCCAGAAATTAGTTATGCAGCAAAATCTCAGATTACAGTTACCTTTGATGCAGGTAGTGGTACATTCTCATGATGACATAAGGAAGAAACTATTGAATATGAATTGAAAGAATGAGGATATTTTCAATGACCAGAAGAAATTCAGGTACCAAACTTGGAATGAAATTATATGTTTGAATGATGGTACACAAATGCTTTATTGACACCAGAAAGTAGGTGGACATGACTTAATGCATCCACTACGTATACTGCAATTACACTGTATGCAAAATATTTACCATTTGAAGAAAAAACTCAGACATGGGATTGAGTAACATTTACAATTATGGATAGAAATCTGTGAGCTACAGATTATGTAAGTGGATATTCATATGGTAAGGATAATAGTCCCGTTTCAGTTAGATGAAATTATTATCAGTGGTGAAATAACTTCTGATTGCCTACAGAATGATCATATCCAAATACATTATGATTAGTACTTGTTAAGAATTATTCAGATAATCCACGATGACCAGGTAACTATTATTCAAATGGTACATTTATTGATAGACGAGATAGATGGGATGATGCAGATGATCGAAATCTATGGTGATGAAAAGGTGAATCAGCTGATAAAGCTAATCCAGACTCAGATAAACAATGACCATGTCCAGAAGGATACCATGTACCTAGTGCATATGAATGGTTAGCTTCTAGTAATTTATTCCAGAAATGGCAAGCAACAGAAGAATGAATGGCATATTGTAATTCTATTCATGCCACTAATACATGAATCCAATATTGTATGTTAGCAGCGTTAGGTATGCCTTTTGCTGGTTTCCGTATGGACTCGTCGTCGTCAGTTGACGCTCAGGGTACTAATGCCAGCTACTGGTCGTCTACTGCCTGTAGCGATGATTGCGCATACGACCTGCTCGCGGATCCTTATACGCTTGATCCGCGGGATTGAGGCAGCCGTGCGTTCGCCTTTTCCATTCGCTGCTTTAGAGATTCTAGCTCCTTAACCTTAACCTTTGACAGTAACTGAGGTTCCAGCGTATCTTCTCAAAAGAATTTCAAACGATGGAATCCAAGGAATAATGAACCGATTCCAGAAAGAGCACATAGTGTATTCTCTGGTTGGTATAGTGATGAAGATTTAACTCAAGAATTTACATTCTCAGATACGACATATGTGAGTGAAAACAAAACTTTGTATGCAAAATGGTGATGCGAGAGTGGATATATTCTAGATGATGAGAATAATTGTGTGATAGATGAACCATGAATCAAGGTTACATTTATAGCAAATCCAGCAGATTTTATAGGATGAAAATTTGCAGATTGAACAACAGAAAAGACGATAAATTATCAATTGATGACATGATGATATTATCAGTGACCTGAAGAAATTCAGATTCCAAATCTTTCATGAAATTATATGTTCGAATGATGGTACACAAATGTTTTATTGACCCCAGAAAGTAGATGGACATGACTTAATGCATCTACTACGTATACTGCAATTACACTTTATGCAAAATATTTGCCATTTAACGATAAAACTCAAACATGGTGATGAGTAACATTTACAATAATGGATAGAAATCTGTGAGCTACAGATTACGTAAGTGGATATTCATATGGTGCTGATAATAGTCCAGTTTCAGTTAGATGAAATTATTATCAGTGGTGAAATAACTTCTGATTTCCATCAGAATGAATATATTCAAATACGCTATGATGAGTACTTGTTGAGAATTATCAAGGTAAGCCTCGAGGACCATGAAATTATTATTTTAATGGTACATTTATAAAAAGACCAGATGGAAAGGATAGTAGATGGGATGCAGATGAAAATAGAAATCTATGGTGATGATTGTCAAGTTCGGATGTGGATAAACAATGACCATGTCCAGCGTGATATCATGTACCTAGAAAGAGTGAATGGTCCGCTACATATTATTTGTTCCAGAAATGGCAGGATACAGCCGAAGGTTTAGATTATTGTAACTCGATTGATGAAACTAATACCTGAGTTCAATTCTGCATGCTAGCAGCTTTAGGTATGCCTTTTGCTGGTAATCGTGTCTATTCGACATCATTATTTAAAGGTCAGGGGACTACAGCTCGTTATTGGTCATCTACAGCTTATACTAATGGTTCAAATACTCGTGATGCATATTCAGTATCTGCGGAGTCGTCTAACATTAATATTGGTAATGGACTCATTCGTGCGAGTGCATTCTCTGTACGTTGTTTTAAGGATTCAGATGATTTAACTTTGACATTTGATAGCAATTGATGAAGTGAGGTAGAATCACAGACATGATTTAAACGATGGAATCCAAGATCCACAAAACCAGTAAAACCAGATAGAGCAAATAGTATATTTAGTGGATGGTATAGTGATTCGTGATTTGTAAATGAATTTGAATTCTCAAGTAATACATATATTAGTGAAGATAAGACTCTATATGCAAAATGGGATTGTGAAGAATATTATACATGAAGTGCAGATGGACAATCTTGTCAGCCAATCAATGATGAAAATAATAATGGAATCGCTGATGAAGAAGAAGAAAAAATTACAGTAACTATTGAAGTAAATAACTCTGAATACTGAACAGTATCAAGTGGTAGTATACTAGATGTGTTATCGTGAACATCTATTGCGACATCATGAAATGAATTAAAAATCTGAACTCAAACCGTGATTGCAACTCCAACTATTTCAACAAATCAATACTCATATTCTTTCAAGGATTGGGAAATTGATTGTGGAAATGTAGTTACAGGCAATTGTACAATTACTGGAAATTTCGCTCGTACTATAAATCAGTATATGGTAACATTTGCAAATTATGATTGAACAGTATTACAAACATGATTAGTAGAATATGGAAATATGCCAAGTTATACAAAAGCAACTCCAACAAAAGCAGCAGATAATACATATACCTATACATTCAAAGCGTGGACTCCTACAATTTCAGAAGTAACCTGAAATTCAACATATACAGCCACATTTGATTCTCATTATATCGATTATACAATTAAATTTGTAGATTATGATGGAAGGGTGTTAAGCACATCATGATATCATTATGGAGATACTGTTACAGTTCCAACTGATCCAAGTAGGACATGATATACATTCTCAAAATGGACTCCTTCAATTACAACTGTTGCTTGAAATCAAATATATACAGGAATGTATACAATTAATCAATATACGATTAGTTATGTATTAAGCGGTTGAGCAAATAATGCAAGTAATCCAAGTCAATATACAGTAGAAGATCAGATTACATTTCAAACTCCAACAAGAGATCATAGTCAATTTAATTGATGGACTCCTGCTTCAATATCAAAGTGAACAACATGAGATAAAACTATTGTTGCAAACTGGTCATGTAATACAGGATATCATACGAACTCAGATAATACAGCTTGTGTAATTGATGAATATACAGTTACAGTAAATGCATGAAATTATGGAACAGTAACTTCAGGTTCAGTGAAAGCAAATCATGGAACATCTATTACAACATCATGAAATGAATTAAAAATCTGAACACAAATAGTTATAGCGACTCCAAATACGAATACAGCAGAATATTCATATTCCTTCTCAGGATGGAATAATACGTGTGGAACAAAATTAACATGAAATTGTACAATAACAGCAGAATTTAAAAGAACAATAAATAAGTATACAGTACAATTTGTGAATGATGATAATACAGTATTACAAAGCTGACAAGTAGAATACGGAGTAATTCCTGTTTATTCATGATCAACTCCAACAAAAACAGCAACAGCTCAATATACATATACTTATAATAGTTGGGATAAGGCTTTAACCTGAGTAACATGAGATGTTACATATAAAGCAACTTATACATCAACAACAAATAAGTATACTATCACATGGAAGAATGATAAAGGAGAAGTAGTTGATACATGAAGTGTAGAATATGGACAAATTCCAAGTCATGAGTATATTACTAAAGAATCAGATAATACATATACTTATACATTCAAATCTTGGACTCCTGATATCTCAGCAGTAACCTGAAATGCAACATATACAGCAGAATTTGATTCTCACTATATTGATTATACAATTAAGTTTGTAGATTATGATGGAAGCAAAATATCAGAAAAATCAGATTATCATTATTGAGATACTGTTACAGCTCCTGCAGATCCAAGTAGAACAGGATATACATTTTCTGGATGGACTCCTGTAGTAACAACTGTATCATGAAATCAGACATATATAGGAACTTATACAATTAATCAATATACGATTACATTTGATTCAAATGGATGAACAACAGTTTCTCCTATAACACAAAATTATGATACAGAAGTTACAGCTCCTGCAGATCCAATTAAGACAGGATATGAATTTAAATGATGGAATCCAAGTGTACCAGCAAAGATGCCAGCAGAAAATATGACATTAACAGGTACATGGGAAGCTAATAAATATCCAATTACATTTAATACAGATGGAGGTTCTTCAGTGTCTTCAATGACATGAATATATGATTCTAAACTTTGAACATTACCAGCTACAGCAAAAACATGATATACATTTAGTGGATGGTATAATGGAGATGAATTATATACATCAGAGACAGTGTATAAATTAACAACATGAGTAGAATTAAAGGCTAAATGGAACGCTCACGGGAATACGAATTATAGTGTAGAATATTATTATCAAAATATAGAAAATGATGACTATTCTTTAAGTGGAACAGTAGCAAAGACTGGAACAACAGATACATTAGTAACAGCAGAAACTCCAACTGTTGAATGATTTAGATTTAATTCAGGACATGCTAATAATGTATTAACATGAATTATTAATGGAAATGGAAACTTAGTATTGAAAGTTTATTATAGTAGAAATAGTCATACTCTAACATATAAAGTTGATGATGCTACTTATGGAGATGTTGAATCTCATAAATATGGAGAAAGTATTACATTAAAATCTACTCCAAGCAAGAGTGGATATGTATTCCATTGATGGAATAATGTAGTAACAACAATGCCAGATTCTAATGTAGAGATTACATGATACTATACTACAGGATATTTTAATGCTATATTCTATATTAATAATTTAGAATGTGGAAAACAAGAAAATGTCCTATTTAATAGCACAATTACAAAGCCAGTTGCTTGTGTTGCTCCAGATGGATATTCATTAAGTGAATGGACTCCGGCAATTAGTATTATGAATATGGAATGAATAGAATTCCATGCAACATCTACTCCAATAGTATATTCAATTACATATGATTTGAAGTGAGGAACATGAGATCTAAGTCCAGTTAATTATACAATTGAATCATGAGCTGTTGAGCCAAACTTTACTCCGACAAGGGAAAATAGTCATTTTAATTGATGGACACCATCTTCAATATCTTCATGAAGTACATGAAATAGAGTATTTACAGCTAATTGGTCATGTGATACAGGATATCACACTAATTCAGGTAATACAGCTTGTGTAATTAATACGTATACAGTTAATTTTGTAGATTGGGATGGAACATTATTATTATCGCAGATTGTAAAATATGGATCATCTGCGGTAGCGCCATCAGATCCAAGTAGAACAGGATATACATTTAAATGATGGAATCCTAGCGATTTTAGTAGTATAACATCTAATCTTACTGTTACAGGTCAATATGAGATTAATACATATAATTTAGAAATTAATTATAATTACAGTAGATGATGAACAGCAACATGATCATATAATACATGAGTAATTTATAATACGGATTATAACGTAGTTTCACCATCAATTCCATATTATACTGCTAATCCAATAATAGTTAGTGGAACTATGGCTGATACATGAATTGTTGTAAACGTAGTATATACTCCAGATAATGATAAGAATAATAATGGAATTGCTGACGAAGAAGAGGATGATAGATTTACAGTAAGCTTTACAGCATTATGAAGTGGAACATTGAGTGGAACAACAAGTTATTCTGATATTTTATCATGATTAAATTTCACACAAGCGTGAATCGAGATTCCAAATCCAGTAGCAAACCAATATTACGAATTTAGTTGATGGACACCAGAAGAACCAATATTTTCAATGATAGTTACATGAGACTTAACATTCACAGCAGAGTTTAAACCAATAAAAGATGAAAATGGAAATGGAACGGCAGATGAAGAAGAGTTCTTCAATGTAACATTTGATCCTAAATGAGGAAGCTTAATTACAGGTCAAACTGTTAAATATTGAGAAAGAGCTACAGAACCAGGAAAACCAATAAAATCTGGTCAAACTTTCACATGATGGTATGAAGATGAATCTTACAATACAATTTGGGATTTTGCTACCAGAACTATCACACAAAATCAAACTTTATTCGCTAAATGGACTGACAGAAGTATTTGAAGTATTACAATAAAGGCAGAACCAACAAAGACGGGATATATCGAATGAGAGGTAGTAGATATGAGTGGATTAGTAATCGAAGTGACATATGATAATTGAGAGACATGAACAGTAGCATATCCAACAAGTGGATTAATAATTAATCCAACAGGAGAGATTACATATTGAACAACATGAATAGAAATTACATATGAATGAAAAACAGTAGATTATCCAGTGGTTGTAAGTGAGAAGAAAATGACAGGAATAGAAATTACAAGAGTTCCAGAAAAAACAAGTTATATCGAATG
>JAZUKX010000060.1:0-2811 GCA_045643505.1 Candidatus Absconditabacterales bacterium
GTATATTAATAGCATATTTATTATATTAATTATATTTATTTCGATATTACCAAATGTGAAAATTCGACTAGAAAGTAATCATATTGTAGCAGATATGTATACATCTCACATTCCAAATCATTCTCATTTTGTTTTAAATCTTAATTTGACATATAGTTTTGCAAAAAAATATATTCATAAAAAAATTAGTATAAATAATCAACATAAAGAAATATGTAGCAGAAAATTGTTTGGTATTCAGTATATTGTTGCAATTAAAGTGGTGAAAATCCGTAAAGGTGTATGTAATTCATATTTTTGTATATCATTTATGATTAAAAATGTTAATCATCGATTTATTGCTATCCGAAATCATAATTGAAGTAAATCTGAATTTGGATATAATAGATATGTTACGGCAAAAACTAAACCACTAATTACTTCAATAATCCAATAAAAATGTGGCAATTTTGTTCCACAAATTTTGCATTTTCATCATTGTACAAAAAAACTTATAATTGGAATTAATTCTAATGGTGAGAGTGTTTTTCAGCATTTATCACATTTTGATCTACCAAAAAAAATTGATTTGATTCATTCTTTGTCTCGAGTCCTTCAAATCAATACTCATCAAAAAGATCCAAAAATTGTTCAAATAATAAATAATAATATTATATTGGTAGCTATTCCCATTTTGTGATTAAATTAAAAAATATTACAATGCATATTTTGGTAGTATATGTTTTCAATTATTAAAAGCAAATAAACTATCTAAAAAATTTGATTTTTTATCATAATGTGAGTATAATATAATTACGTTTTATATGATAAATAAAAAATATGTGACTAAATGAAACTCCTGGGGAAAATAATTCTAAATTAAAAAAAATAATATCACTATACAATGAAATAATTCCATATATAAATTGTACAGATGTTTGGATTCCTGGTCAAAATATTTCTAATATAAAAAGATGTATTATTGGTGGTGATGGAAATATTATTTGAGATCAGTGGGATTATTTGGAAACTACACATGAAGATATGATAAAAAAAATGCAAAATGAATGAATTTTGGATAAAAATATATCTCTATTACATTGTACAGTACTTGTTTTTGATAATGATAAACATTTTATTATATCTACAGATAATATCCAAAATTGTAAAATTCCTAATAATGTACTAGAACTTAGTTTTATTTTGAAGGAACTTTGAAAAGTAGAATCAAAAAGTTGAAAATCTTATGCAAGTATTGTTAATAATATATTAACTCAAATCCAAAAAGAGGAGGTAAATTATTTTGTAAATCATCGTAATTTAGTTTCAAATGATTTATTTGGGACATTATGACAATAAATTATCCTCTTGGACAATTTTGTAAAAATGCCATGTCCATTAAGTTGTGGTCATATTGATTTAATTCTTCGCATTTTTCATCTGAAATATCATAATCTCCTTCATATAAAATATTCCATTTATTGTCTTTGTGTTCGAGTAATAATTGTGATCGTATATATTCTTCTCAGATATATTCGCCAAGAGATACAAACATGTAATTTCAAGCCATATACATTATTTCATAATAGTTCTCATTTCATGCTTTTAATTTTAATCCAGATTTTTTGTTAAATGTTTTTGTTGTTCATTGTTCTCAAATGATGAAATTTGTGTCAAATTTGTCTGCACATCAAGTAAAAATAAAATCTCACATAATTTCTATTTGTAAAAAATAATCATGGTGATCTCATTTTCAGGCATCAATACATTCTTTTTTTGTGATTATTGATTGATTATCGTATCATCAAAATTGGATTGAGTTTCAATCTTTTTTGAATTCATTAAAATAGTATTCTCAATCAATTCATTCTGGAGTAATTATTGTCAAATTATTTCATCTGATTGATGCATTCCATGATGGTTCAAATCAAAATCCATCAAAATACATATCTTCATAATTTAATGCTCATTCTGGTGTCGTTCAACATTCTAATTTTATTTTGTAAGTTGCATTTTCAAAAAAATTATTTCGTATTTGATTGTATTCTTCACTATCATAATCTCATTCTCGGTTTACTATTTCATATGGGACTTCTTGTTCTAAACCATAGTAATAATAACAAACTATATTTCATTTTCTATATTCAATTTGTGAGCTTCGCATCCCATCTCATACATATTCTCTATGCCATCAATCAAAAAAATCGTCCGTATTTGGCATCTCTTTCTCTTTTTTTCATGTTGTTTCAATTAAAAATCATGAAATGTAATTTCCTGAATATATATTTTCGTGGTTTAACCATTGGATATTTTCTTGGATTAAATCATTATTTCTCTTTCAAATTATTGTAGCAAATTTTCATACTATTTCATTTGGTCAATCTTTATCGGAAATTGTTGTGTCATTTTGTGATGTCGTAAATCAAATATTTCAAAATTCACATCATCATAAAAATAAAGTAGATAGGCATAATGGAATAATTCATAGTATCCGAAATCTTTTCATATGTATGGTAAAAATAAGTAAAGTTAATTTATAATTAAAGACTTGAAATAAAAAAACAATATTTTTTTGTAAAATAGATGCTTTAATTTTTAGTTGCAACTAATGGAATAAAAGTTAAAAGTTAAAATGAATAGTTTATTGATTATTCGTATTTATGAAGTTTTGAATTGAAAAAACAGAAGATAAAAATTTTAAATATTATTTGAAAAAAACAAATATTATCTTTTTGATTTTGATTGTAATTTGTTTTGCAATTTTTTCTTTTTATTCAAATATATCTAAAATTTTTTTTAATAAAAATAAAATAGATATTTTCAAAGAAGATT
>JAZUKX010000061.1:0-3097 GCA_045643505.1 Candidatus Absconditabacterales bacterium
ATTTATTATTTAGTGTAATTTTGTCATATTATTATGAAAAATAAAAAATTTTCAGATAGTATAGATTTTTTTTCTAGGTGGAAACCTAATTCTGAGGCTCAAAAATTTTTTGAATTATTACAAGAACCTAAATCTACTATATTTTTGACTTGAAAAGCATGAAGTGGAAAATCAACCTTGATACAAGATGTAATATCTTTTTATAAAAATCAAAATCAATATCCTGTAATTTTATGATCTACATGAGTTTCTGCATTAAATATTTGATGACAAACAGTTCATTCTTTTTATTCATTAGGTATAGATGATGTCTATTTTCAAGAGATTCAATATTATATCAGGGATAAAGAACAGAAAAAATATAAATTAAAAAAATCAAAAGTAGAATTGCTATTGCAAGCACCATTTGTTATTATTGATGAAATTAGTATGTTGAGTTCAAATATTTTAGATGATATTGATTTTTTGATGAGATTTCATCTTGCATTACGCACAAAAAATAAAGAATTAACTAAATTGCCGTTTTGATGAAAAAAGATGATTTTTGTTTGAGATGTCTATCAGTTACCACCAGTAAAAACAGATAAATGGATCGAAAAATTTAAAGATAAATATGATAGTGAATGGTTTTTTGATTCAAATGTATTTAAAAAGTTGATTGAAAAAAATCTATGGAGGAGTGTTGAGTTAAAAATAAATTATAGACAATGAACTGATTGAAAATTTTGAGAAATTCTTGATTCTATTAGGTCTTGAACAATAAATAGTGAGGGTATAACTTTGTTGAATAAGCAATATATATCATGAAATTTTAATCAAGATTATATATTATTATCTACTCATAGAAATAAAGTGGATATTGAGAATAAAAGTAAATTGGCTTGATTACATTGAAATTCAAAAATTTTTTATTCTACAGTAAATGGGGACTTCCCTAGTTATATGAAAAGAACTGATGATGAGTTAGAGTTAAAAATTTGAGCAAGAGTAATGCTATTGACAAATGATCCTTGTGGATATTGGGTTAATTGATCTGTTTGAGAAATTGTATGATTTGATGATGAAATTATTTATGTAAAAGTAAATTGAAATGTTTATCCTATTGGTCAAAATATTTGGGAAAATAAGGTTGTTACTATTGGTGATGATTGAAAAATACAAGAAAATATTGTTTGATATTTTGTCCAATATCCATTAAAATTGGCTTATGCAATTACTATTCATAAATCACAATGAATGACTTTTGACAATTGTAGGTTAGATATATCTAATGTATTTACTTGATGACAAGCTTATACGGCACTTAGTAGAGCTAAATCTTTATCGGGTATATCTTTATCCTGAAATATTAAAATAAAAGATTTGTTTTTTGATGGGAGAATAAAAGATTTTGTGCAAAAATATATGTGATAGATTGTAGAATTTGTTAGAATAAAAAAAAGTAGAAGTAAGGTCCACTTTTATCATTTCTAATATTGATAGAATACATACCAATGATGAGTTAATTTAAGCCGTTACTATCTATTTAATTTTTTTTGAATTTGTTTGCTTTAATTTTTTAATTTGTTCAAGATGTCAATTGTATCTTCGATATTAGTAGTTCTGTTTCATTCTTGTTTTGCTTCTTTTCATCAAGGAATTCATTTTACATATTGATGAAAATATTTTCTGAAAAATAGGGGTGTGTAATGTATTTTTTCTAAATTATTTTCTAACTCTATTCATTCAATTTCAGATAAATTTGGATATATTTTTTGTTTCCAATCCTGCTTTATATCTGATAAAAAAATCTCGTATTTGGCTTGTAATTTTAGATGCTCTATTGCTGTATTAATTTTTTCGATTTTATTTGGTTCGTGATCAGTAAATATTCGTGGATTTCAAATTGCAGCTTGTCATATCATTATTCCATTTAATATGGTTCAATTTTTACAAATTTTATTTTCTATATCGTGAAATGAAGATATTCCTCAATTTCATATTATTTTGCATTTTGTATTAGCTTTGTTTTTTAAATTATAAATAAAATCTCGATCTCATTCTCAATGATATAATTCTTTCAAAGTCCTTGAATGGACTGATATTTTGTCACAATAATTACTGGCCTCAATTAAAAAGTCTAAATGTCTACTTTTGTCTACTTCGTCCAAACCGGTTCTACTTTTGATGCTAAATGGTATTGATAATTTTGAATGTAATTCTTTTATGATTTCAAGAGTTTGTCACTTGTCTTTCATTAGAGCTGAACCTCATCAGGATTTTATGATATTATTAGCAGGACATCATGTATTTAGTTCTATTCATGCAATATTATTTCAATAGATATCTTCGATCCTTAGAGCTGTTTCTACTAATTTTTCTTTGTTTCAACCAAAAATTTGTACGATTAATGGATTTTCGTAAGGTGTGTGAATTATGCTTTTTATTACATTTTCTGGACATGCTAAAAATCCATCACTTGTCATAAATTCAGTTCGTAGCAAAAGATTATAATCTTTTTTTTGATTGTATTTTTCGAATACTTTTTTTGTTATCACTCTACATGGCAGATCTGTAACTCAATCCATAGGAGCAAGGCAAAGTAACATTACATTAATTAATAATTAATTAAAATGAATGGTTAATAATTAAGGAATTTTTTTATTTAATCAATGATTTTTTATTTATTTTGTTTCTTTTTTGAAAAGCCCCTAATTAGGGGCTTGTAATTGATTCGATAGTTTTTTCAATCCTTTTTATGGATTGTTTTATGTTATGAATAGTATTTTTTTCCTTTTTGATTTTAGTTTCTAATGGTATTCGTTCCTTTTTTGTTTTTGATCCATTTACTTTTTTTTCTAAAAGATCTAACTTTTCTTGAACTTTTTTTAATGCTTGCTCCTTTTCAAATAATTTTTTTTGAAAAGAATTTAATTTCTGTTTTGCTGTTTTCATATATTTCAATTTTTATTATTTTATTATTTATATTTCTTATATATACTTTTATTACTTAATGTCAATACAATCTTTTTGTTTTAATATAGAAATTTTGATTAAATTTAAATTTTGATTATTATTTTTTTTGTATTGTTTATTTATTTTTTAATAGATTATTTTG
>JAZUKX010000062.1:0-7278 GCA_045643505.1 Candidatus Absconditabacterales bacterium
TCTGCTGTCATCCTGAGTGAAATGGAATGAAACGAAGGATATAAATTCACAACACATTATATTCTTCGTCACTTCGTTCCTCAGAATGACATCAAGCTCGTCATTTCGAACGAATGTGAGAAATCCACACTCAGCGGTAATGGATTTCTCAGTCGCTTCGCTTCTTCGAAATGACACACCCTCTGTTATCTTGAGCAAAGCGCTGTGCCCGGGCTCAAACGAAGTGAGTCCCGTCTTCAGCGGGACTAGCAGGGAAGAATATAAAATTAGATTCTTCGTTACTATGTTCCTCAGAATGACAATTTATATTGAGATTGTTCATTTTGATTGATCAAAAATTTCTTTGGAAAATGTATTAATAAATCATTTATTGATATCAAAATTAATTTCTCAAAATTCTCAGTGTTGCTCTTTTGTTATTTTTCATCAATATTTATTTAATAAGTTCATTACAATTGATGTTTGGTCGTATTTGAATTTTATTTTTTTATTTTCGGTTAATTCAATTTCTTGTATTTTTGAATTTAGTATTGTTTGTTTTGCACACTCAGAATATGCTTGGATCAGACCTCCAACACCAAGTAAAGTACCTCCAAAATATCTAGTGACGATTATTAGTATATTGTTTAATTTTTGTCATTGTATTTGTGATAATATTGGTTTACCAGCTGTATTGCTTGGCTCTCAATCATCGTTTACTTTGAAGTAATCAGGAGTGATTTCTATATTTCAAAATAAATCAAAATTTAGATTTGTTCAATATGTATAAGCAAAACAATTATGTGTTGCATCTTTGTATTTTGTTCAAATCTCTTTGATGTATTTTTCTGTATCTTCTTTATTCTTTACATGAAAAACATTTCCTATAAATCTGGATCATTTGATTTTTGGAATTTCAAATTCGTTTGAGGTTAATATGCTTTTGTAAAATAGTTTTTCCATGAATTTACTTTTTTTCTATGATTTGAGGTCTGTTTGTGAGCTTTAGTCGTTCTGCGTATAAGTATTTTCTATATTGAATTGTGTATTGTGTAATACTAAATAATGTAGTAATTAATAAGTATAATCATATAGCAGATTGGATTCCGTAAACGACAGATCACATCATGATTGCCATAATCCATCACATTGATCACATCATTTTGCTCATATCTGGTAATGTCTCTCAGTTTGGTCATTTTGGAGCTGTTTTTGGAGTTTGTGGTTTTACTAGGTTTGTAAGTTTCATTTGTATTACAGTCAATGCTGCTACTACGAATGTTAATATTATATTTTTATTTTCAAATAAGCTGATTCACAAAAATGTGTTTTGTATGTTTCAATTGTCGATTGCTTGTACGGATGCAAATTTTTCTCCAAATCCATAAAAGAAACTATAAAGCCATTCTTCTGGTATAGTTCATTCTGTCATTTTTCTGATTGTCCAGTATAATCACAAGAATATTGGAAATTGAATTAAAGCTCATAGACATCATTTCAAAGGTCATTTTCACTCTTTTTTGAAAGCTTTCATTGTCTCTTCTGCCATTTTGTTTGGATCATCAGCATATTTTTTTTGGATTTCATCTAATTTTGGTTGCAAATCATTCATTCAGTGTGTCATTTGCTGGTTGGCAGATGTGAGTTTGATCATACAAAGTCTCACGATTAATGTCAATAATATGATAGCAAGACCCAAATTTCATTCAAATGTAGACAAAAATATTATCAATACATTGTAAATTGGTCTCATAAGTAATTGTATAAATAGTGCTTTTATCATAATTTATAATATTTAATTAAATTTTCATAACTTCTTCTGATTTTGCTTTGACTAGATTGTCAATTTTTGTGTTAAATTCTTTTACAACGTCTTCAATATTAGATTCATTTACTTTATTTTCATTTTCAGATATCTCTTTGTCTTCCAAAAGTTTTTTTGTAGATTTCATTGCATCTTGTCTGATTACTCTGATTTTTGCTTTTGTTTCTTCTCCCATGTTTTTTACCATTTTACATATTTCATTCCTTCTTTCTTGTGTTAAAGCAGGTATTTTTATCATTACATGGCTTCATTCATTTTGTGGTGTGAGTCATAATTCGGCATCAAATATAGCTTTAGCGATTGCTCCACATTCTTTTTTGTCCCAAGGTTCTATTTTTAGAGTTTGTGTATCTAAAATGGTGACATGTGCTATTTGAGGGACTTTCATGTCTCAGTAGCTTGCATGTACTGTGATGTTTTCTACCAATCATGGTGTGGCTCTACCAAGTTGAAGTCACATAAATTCGTTTTCTAGATAATTAAATGCTTTATCCATTTGTGTTTTGAATGGTGTAATGTCCATTTTATTGTATCAAAAAATAAATGTATTCTTATTATATAAGGAAAAAAAATAAGGATTCAATAAAAAAATGAAAAATAAATGATTGTTTGAGTTTTAGATTTGAAATGAGCTAATATATTATTGATTTTATTGTGGCTTTTTTATAGATACAACCTTGTAAAAATATTTTTTTTGTTTTTTCTTGAAATAAGTTTCTAAATCATTATATTATTTCCCGTAGCATTTGACAAGTAGTAGAGACTCTGTGTAATCTTATACAAAATTGTGGAGGGGTGGCAGAGTGGTCGAATGCGGCAGTCTTGAAAACTGTTGTCCGATTTCGTCGGACCGTGGGTCCAAATCCCACCCCCTCCGCCATTTATTATCGCACAAAAAATGACATTTAGTAATAAATGATTCAGTTATATAAAATTTTCATTTACAATATTAGTACTATTGACCTTTGTGGTTATGGTTGGTTATGCCGACAGGTTTAGAAAGAGTAATGATACATTGTATGTAAATACTCTTGCTTTTGCACAAATGGCAGATTCTTCTACAGATTCTTCTATAAATTTGGAAATGATTTCTGCAGAAATTGGATGAGAGAGTGAATGAGTGATCACATATATAGTTCAGGCTGGTGATACTTTGTCTCAGGTGGCCGCTAAGTTTGGAACTACAGTATCTCAAATCAAAAAAACTAATGGGATTTCTGGGGCAATAAAACCTGGTCAGAAATTGATCATTACGAGTGAAGAGGATTGATTATTATATACAATTCCTGCAAAAATTAATATTTTGGTGTTTGCAAATAAATATTCTTTGGATATAGATGATTTGATGTCATTAAACTATATCCAAGATGAAACTGAAATGCTTCAAGAATGACAAGAAGTGTTCTTGCCTATTACATTAAATACTGCATATGATGTGTGATTGATGGAGAGGCCAAAAGAGGTATATAAACCAAAAAAATCTGTTTCGTATACACCAAAAATTACAAAAACAAGTGCTGTTGTAAGTAGTTCATCATCTTCATCTTCTTCAGCTTGAAATTATTCTCATTCAACAATATTATCTTCTCGAGTATACAATAAAAACATCAACAATAAGTTCTATGCTTGACATTGTACTTGGTATATCGCAGCTACTACACCACAGATATTCCCATATATTGATGCTAATACACAAGCTAGACCATTTGGATGAAATGCTAATCAGTGGTATGAAAATGCTAAAGCAGCTTGATTCTCTGTATGAAAGTCAGCAGTACCTGGTTCTATAGTGGTGTATTATAGATGATGAGGTGGATTCTCTAGTGCATGACATGTAGCTAAAGTTATTAGTGTTGATTCTGCTGCAGGTACTATGGTTGTAGAGGAGATGAATTGATCAAGAAAATTTGTGGTACAAAGGCGTACTGATAAATTAAATAATGCAAATATTAAATGATATATATATATGCCGGCTACACCTTGGAAACCTAATTAATTTAAAAGATGTATTAATCGAATCGTTTGTTTTGTATAAATATAAGAAATTAGTAGATGAAATGTCTACTAATTTTTTTTGTGAATATGTCAAATTTTGTCATTTTTTGACGATATTTTTTCTTGTTTTTTTGTTTATTATTTGTATTATGTTTTTTGTTGCATATTTTTTTGTGCATATGTTTTATTGTATAAATTTGTTTTTAAGATGCAAAATTATAAATGATGAATGAGATCTCATACAATTTCTCCTAATTATTCGTACAAAAAAAGTAAAAATAAAAAGTGATTTTTTGTTAGGTTTATAAAATGGTGTTTTATTTTGTTTTGTTTTTGTTGTTTAGGATGATTTATCCGATTTCAAGTCAAAATAAAATCAAATTTGCCGGATATCTCTCAGATAAAAGATATTACCTTTTCTCAAGCTACAGTGATAAATGATAGAAATTGAAATGAATTATATAGGTTATTCTCTGAAAATAGAGAATATGTTGAGTATTCTGGTATTAGTGAAAACATGATAAATGCTATAGTAGCTATAGAGGATCAACGTTATCGAGAGCATGATTGATTGGATACGATGTGATTAGTCAGAGCTGTGATAAGTAAATTATTACATCCAAATAGTAGATTGCAGGGAGCATCTACTTTGTCTCAACAATTGGTAAAAAATTTATTATTATCAAATGAAAGATCTGTGATAAGGAAATTAAAGGAAATTACATTGACAAAACAATTGGATGGAGTTTTGGATGATATGGTGAAAGAGACAAGATGAAAATTGTCTGGAAATGAAATGAAACGTGCAAAAAAAGAATTAGCATTGGAATTGTATTTAAACAAGGTTGAATTTTCAAATAATGCATTTGGAGTAGAAGCTGCAGCTCAAACATATTTTGATAAACACGCTTCAGAACTAAATGTATTGGAGTCAGCAATATTGGCTTCTATACCAAAGTCGGCTTCTGTATATAATCCGTATTCGCATAGAGCAGCTGCAATTTGAAATCTAAGTATTACAGATTCAGAATGAACTACATATTCTGTCACATCTGATGAGGCTCTACATTCAGCGGTGATGGATAAAATTAATACAATTATGGCTAAAGCAGATTTCAAAAATAAAAAAGATTATGCTTCATTTAGTAAATATTTGAATTGATTGATTGACTTTTCAATTACAGTAGATGGCGTAAAATATGATGTAAAGTATGGAGTATGAAGGAAAGATGCGGTACTTTCTCGTATGTATGAAGATTGATATATTGAAGAGGATCAATTAGTTAAAGCTTTGATTGATGGATTTGATATTGAACTAAAATCATCATGATTTGAAATAAAAGCGCCACATTTTGTGATGTGGATTATAAAACTTTTGGAAGAACAATATGATGAAGAGACATTGAAAAATGGTTGATTAGTTGTGACGACAAGTTTGGATATGGATATCCAAGAAATAGCTGAACAATCTTTGGTGTGAAATAAATCGGCATTGGAAGTATATGGAGCATCAAATGAGGCTATGGTTTATTTGGATTCTACAAATTGAGATGTGCTTGCTTATGTTTGATCTTATGATTATTTTGATGAAGAAATTGAATGACAAAATGATATGATGCAAAGTCCAAGACAAGTTTGATCATCAATAAAACCATTGATTTATGCTTTATGATTTATGAATTTACCATTAACTGAAGATACACCTATTTATGATATTCCATTTAGTATATGATGAAATATGCCAAATGATTCAGATGGAAAATTCTTGTGAGTATTGCCTTTGAAAAATGCTTTGGCATATAGTAGAAATATTCCAGCAGCAAAGATGATCCAAGCTGTATGATGACAAGATGTAGCATTACCTTATTTGAGAAAATTATGAATGTGATCTTTGTCTGAGACCTGAGATTATGGGTATCCTTTAGCATTGTGAGCATGAGAAATCCCTGTAATTGAATTGGCAGCTGCTTATATGCATTTAAGTAATCCAACACCAGGAACAATAAATCCAATATTGTCTATCAAGACAAGTGATGGTTCTTTGATTTATGAAAAAGAAAATGTAGTACAAGAAGAAGTGATTCCAGCTTGAGTTGGTTATATTTTGTGGGATATCTTATCTACTCCTGGAAATATGCCATCTAATTGGGTTGGAGCTTATACTGTAAATGGTTTGAAATTGTGATTGAAGTCATGAACATCCAATATGAAAACTGCAAAATGAGATAGAGCTAGAGATTGATTACTTGCTACATATACGCCAACTAGAGTTGCTGTATTCCGAGGTGGAAATGCCGATGGATCTCCAATGTACCAAAATGCTTATGGTTGATTCTTGAATGCAGAGGCTATGAGAGATTTCTGGTCAACATTATTGAAAAATAATTATATAACAAATGAGTGAATGACTGCAGTAGATGTATCAACTGTTAGTATTTCAAAATTATCATGAAAATTAGCTTCTGATTCTACTCCTTCAGAATTTGTTGTATCATCTATGTGATATTCAAAGACTATGCCAAGTGCTGTAGATGGTGGAATGACAGCTGTAGAATATGACGCTTCATGTAATGGATTAGCTAGTCCATATACATCTGAGAAAGATTTGAAAAAAGGGTATGTATTTACACCAACTACATTTATGCCTGGGGATTATGATTTAAAAGAAATTCAAAATTATTGGATGTGGGCAAATAGTTGAGCATTGTTTGGTGAATCTGGATTCTCTTGAAGAGTTACATTTAATTATAATAATTTGTTGCTTGAAATGCCTCAAGATTATTGTGATTGAATGACTCCAGAAATTAGTGAAGACATCAAAATTACTGTAAACAATTTCAATTGATGAGAAAAAATTTCAAATAAACCTATGGTTTGGTTTAATGCAAAATCTCCAAAATGAGTAAAAAGAGTTACTGTAAGTATAAATGATAATGTTGTTTGATCTTTTGATTATAATACTAAATCTACTGATTTATCTGATACACTTTCAGTTAATTTGTGAGATATATCATGAGCTTGAACATTGAAACTTACAGTGATAGATAGAGAGTGATTCTCAAATAGTGCATCATTTAATGTATCTGTGATAAAATGAGATACCACACCTCCTAGAGTCCTAAAAGATAAAACTTATGTAGTGAAAGATGGAGATAAATATAGAGTCGTAATAATTATTGATGATGATTTGTCTGGAGTAGAGTGATGAACTATTTCTCAATGAGGAAAAACGTTGGTTACATTTAAGAAAAATTATGCTGAATTTTATATGACAACACCAGGTGTAGTAAATATTACTACAAAGGATTCTTATTGAAATCAATTGAATGATACATTAGATATTACAACATTTATACCTGATTATCAAGCTCCTGCGGCAGAGACGTCAACTGTAGCTGAATGATCTACATGAACAGTATCTGAATAATGTTTTAAACTTTAAAGATATACAATGGCAGCAGCAGAAAAAATGAAAATAT